>JAFAIY010000360.1 GCA_019236485.1 Comamonas sp.
TTCAGGGGGAAGCCGCGCAGCGGCTCAGGGGCTCACTCAATATCGCGAAGCATGCGCCGCAACACCTTGCCCGCGCCCGTGGCCGGCAGCGCATCGATAAAGCGCAGCTCGCGCGGCGCCTTGTAGCTGGCCATGTTGTCCCTGGACCAGGCCAGCAGCTCCTCGGCCTCCAGCGCCTGTCCGGGCTTGCGCACGATGAAGGCACGCACGACCTCGCCTTTTTGCGCATCGGCCACGCCGATGACGGCGGCCTGTGCGATCGCCGGGTGCTTGATCAGAATGGTCTCGACCTCCTCGGGGAACACGCTATAGCCCGAGACCTTGATCATTTCCTTGAAGCGGCCTATGAAGGTCAGATAGCCGTCGGCGTCAATGCGGCCCATATCGCCCGTGTGAACCCAGCCATTCCTCAGCGTCTGGGCCGTGGCCTCGGGCTTGTTCCAGTAGCCCTTGAAGTTGCCCGGGCCGCGGATGATGATTTCGCCGACCTCGCCCGCGGGCAGCGGCTCGCCGGTCTCGGGGTCAATGATGCGGATCTCGTTGCCGGGCACGGGCTTGCCATGCGTGCCCCAGCGGATCGCATCGCCGGGCATGGAGGTGTCCATGGTGTGGGTTTCGGAAAGCCCGTAGGCCGCCTCGCTGGAGATGGCGTTGGGCGTGAAACGCTGCCATTGCTCGGCCAGCTCCCGGGTGTAGGCAATGCCGAAGCTGGTCACGGTATTGCGGCGCAGCGACGAGAAATCCATGTTCTCCACGCCCGGCAGCTGCATCACGGCCACGTTCATGGGCGCAATGCTGTACCACCAGCTCACGCGATAGCGCTCCATGGCCTGCGCCACGGCCAGCGGGTCGAAGCGGTGCAGCAGTACGCAGGTCGCAGCGCTGTGCACGGGCATGTTCACGCCCATGGACATGCCGGCAATGTGATACAGCGGCGCCACGGCCAGCAGCATGTCGGCCTCGTTCACGCCCGTGGCATCCGATGCGGCTGCGGTCTTGTGCGCGGCCGCGCCCAGGCTCAGCATCGCGCCCTTGGGCAGGCCCGTGGTGCCCGAGGTATAGGTCATCAAAGCCACCTCATCCAGCGACACGGCCACGGGCTGCGGCCTGGCGCCGCTGTGCATGATGTCCCACAGGGATTCGACCTGCTCGGGCAATGGCCGGGCCGGCGCCTGCAGCTCGGCCGGCAGCGGCAGCGTGGGCCACTCGGGCAGCCAGTCCGTATAGCGCACGGCCAGCACATGCTGCAGCGCCGTGCTGGCGCGCACCTTGTCCACGATGGGCAGCAGCATATCGGCGGCGATGATGATGCGCGCCCCTAGATCATTGAGCTGGTATTCGAGCTCATGCTCCTTGTTCAGCGGCCCGCAGGGGCAGGCTATGGCGCCTATCTTCTGCACCGCGTAATGCGCAACGATGTACTGCGGGCAGTTGTTCATGAACAGGGCCACGGGCTCGCCGGGTTTCACCCCCAGGGCCTGCAGGCGGGCCGCCACCGCATCGCTGGCGTCGTCCATCTGCCGCCAGCTGAGATGCCGGCCGTACCAGATATAGGCATCGCGCTCGGGATGCCGGCGCGCATTGCGGCGCAGGGCCTCGTGCAAGGGGATGAGGGACGCGGATTCAGCCATGCTTGTCTCCTGTGTGTCTCTGAAAACCGGGATCCGAGGCGCTGTGCCGCACCTTCTCAGGGATTGCCTTAGGCCCTGACCCGCCCCGGTGTCTTGCCAATGTATACCTCCGGGTAGAACAATGCTACCCATCGGTATAACGAATGCGACACACGCAAACCCTCATGGCCACCAGCTCCCGCAAGACGACCAGATCACCCGCACCGCCCGTGGCCCCGCGCGGTCGCCAGCGGCTGCCGACAGCAGGATCCGACGAAAAGCGCGAACGCATACTCAAGGCCGCCGAGGCCTTGTTCGACCGCTACGGCTATGCCAACACCACGATAGAGCAGATCGTCCAGGCCCTGGGCGTGACCAAGCCTTTTGTCTACTACTACTTCCGCAACAAGCAGGAGATCTTCGAGACCCTGTGCTGGGCCCCCACCGAAGCCTGCTTCACGGTGCTGGACTTTGCGGCCGACGACCCGCGCCCCGCACATGAAAAAGCGATCGACGGCCTGCAACGCCTGATTGCCGCGACCATTGCCCATTACCCCGCGGGCTTTTTCCCCTATCGCGAGCCCCAGGCCTTCAGCCCCGCCTACAACAAGGCCTCGCGCGCCGTGGCCCAGCAGTTCTACAAGCAGTTCTGTGCGCTGCTGGAGGAAGGCCGGGCCAGCGGCCACTTCGACTTCCGCGAAACCCGCATCACCGCCCAGGCGGCCTGCAGCCTGCCGGGCTTTCTCTACAACTGGTACCGCCCCGGCGGACGCCTGGGCCCCGCGGAAATGGTGACCGAGCTCACCGAGCTGGCCTCGCGCGTGCTGGGCCTGCGCAGCACCACCGCGGCCCGCGGCAAGCGCAAGGCCCCACCGGCCAAGACCGACAGCCCAAGGCGCCGCAAGAGCGCTCCCGACAGCCAGCCCGCATAAAGCCCCAGGGCCGCGGCACTCACCCAGGAGACAAATCATGAGCCTTCGTTTTTCCGCGCTGGCGCTGGCCGCCGCACTGTGTGCGGGCGCGGCCTCGGCCCAGACCGCCGAGCCGTTCAAGATCGCCTTTATCGACCCGCTCTCCGGCCCGTTTGCCAATGTGGGCGAAGTCATGCGCAACCATGTGCTCTACGCCGTCGAGGATGTGAACGCCAAGGGCGGCCTGTACAACAGCGCCAAGTTTCAGCTGCTGCAGTTCGACAGCAAGCTCTCGGCCCAGGAGAGCCAGAGCGCGCTGCAGGCCGCCATTGATCAGGGCGCACGTGTGGTGGTGACGGGGGGCTCGGGCTCATCGGTGGTCACCGCGCTGGTGCAAGCAGCATCGCGCTACAACCAGCGCAATCCGGGCAAGGAAGTGCTGATACTCAACCACAGCTCCATCGACCCCGAGCTGACCGGCAAGTCCTGCAGCTTCTGGCATTTCATGTTCGACGCCAACACGGCCATGCGCATGCAGGCCATCGCCAGCTATATCCAGACCCAGCCCGAGATCCGAAAAGTCTTTCTGCTCAACCAGGACTATGCGCACGGCAAGCAATGGGCCAACTATGGCCGCAGCATGGTCGGCAAGGCCAGACCTGATATTCAGTTCGTGGGCGAAACCCTGCACCCCATGGGCCGCATCAAGGACTTTGCGCCCTATGTGGCCAAGATAAAAGAGGTCGGAACCGATTCGGTCATCACCGGCAACTGGGGTCAGGACCTAGCTCTGCTGCTCAAGTCCGCCGGTGACTCCGGATACAACCTGCGCTACTTCAACCACAGCGCTGGCGGGTTTCCTGGCACCGTGACCTCCATTTCCCAGGCAAAAACCGGCCTGGT
>JAFAIY010000450.1 GCA_019236485.1 Comamonas sp.
CATTGGTGGCGCGCAGATCAACTATGTGGATCCGAACACCGGCGCGGTGGTCAACAGCGCCATTTCCGTGCTCCAGCAGATCAAGGATGCGGGGGCTGCAGGGGTTTCCTCCAATGACCTGATCCTGATCGACGGCGGCTCCAACGATGCGGCCGAGCTGATCACCGCGGTCCTGACTTACCAGAACCTGGCGGCCAAGGCTGCCGCAACAGGTGCGCCCCAGGATGTGCAGGCCGCACAGGCCGCGCAGCAATTCCTGCAGGCCTTCCTGGGCTCCAAGATTGATCCGGCCACTCTGGGCGATCTGCTGGCTCAAGGGCAGCCTGGTCTGGTTCAGGCGGGTGGTCTGTACATGCAGACCCTGGCCAAGAACCTCGCCTCCACGATTCAATCCGAGCTGCTGGCCAAGGGGGCGACGCGTGTCGCTTTGCTGAACGTGCCGGCGATCGGCCTGACGCCGAGATTTAAGGCAGTGCTGGCGCAGGTCGCTCAAGCCCAGGGAGCGGCGGCCTCCGCTCAGGTTGCAGCTTTGCTGGACGGCTGGGTCCAGGCTTTCAACGGCACCTTGAAGGCGGCCGTTGGCAGTGAAAGCCGCATTGCGCTGGTCGATTTCTACACCGAGTTCACGGTGCAGATTTCCAATCCGGCCCAGTACAAATTCACCAATGCGACGGTGCCCGCCTGCTCGAAGATCGGCACGGATGATCTGTCGCAGTGCTCGGCAGACAAGCTCTCCGCCAATATTCCTGCAGGCGAAACCAGCCCCGACTGGTGGAAGAGCTATGTGTTCGCCAACAGCTTCCACCCCACGCCCTATGGCTATCAGCAGCTGAGCCAGCTGGTCTCGCGCTCGCTGGCCCAAAAAGGCTGGCTGTAAATCCGATCCGCACCTCGATAACAAGGAGACATAACCATGAAGAATTTTGTGCGGATGGCCGTGGCCGCTGCTGCGCTGGCGAGCTGCGGCCTGGCCGGAGCCCAATCGGCAGGCACCTGGTCGGCGCGTGTAGGCGCCACTTATCTGTCGCCGGACGTTGACAGCGGGACTCTGTCTGCGCCCTCGTTTCCCAACACCCGCGTGGACGCCAAGAGCAATTCCCAGCTGACGGGCGGCATCACCTATATGCTGACCGACAACATCGCGCTGGACCTGCCTGTGGGCCTGCCGTTCAAGCATGACCTCACCGGCGCCGGCGCGATTGCGGGTGTGGGCAAGCTGGGCAGCACCAAGGTCATTCCCATGACGCTGTTTGCTCAGTACCGCTTCAACGAGGCCAATGCGGCTTTCCGTCCCTATGTGGGCCTGGGTGTGACCTATGCCTATTTCTACGGCGAGAAGACCACGGCCGCGCTCAACGGTCTGACGGGCGGCACGCTGGCCAACCCAACGACGGCCAAGCTGGACCGGAAATTCGGCATCACGCCGCAGATCGGCTTTGTCTACAACTTCAACGAGCGCTGGTTTGTGGATGCTGCCTATTACAAGAGCTTCCTGAAGACGAATATCCACCTGTCTTCGGGCCAGAGCATCAGCGTCAAGCTCAATCCCGATGTGTTCGCCATCGGCATCGGCTACCGCTTCTAAGCCCTGCCATCCAAGACAAACGGCCGGAATTCCCGGCCGTTTTTCATGGGGTGAACGTTGCTCAGCCCGCGGCTGCCGCGCGCTGCAGCCGGTCCCGCACGCCTTCCCAGTCGGGCGTGTCGGGCGGGGTTTCGATCCAGATCAGTTGGGCTCCGAGCTCGTCGAAATCGCGCAGCGTGCCGAACAGTTCGCGGGCCGTGGCCAAAGCTTGTTGGGGCATGGCGCGCAGCGTGATGGCCGGCGACGCGCACTTCAAGGGGCTGCGGCAATAGATGGCGATGTTCTTGCCGTCGGCGCCCAGCAGATCGAGTGCCGACTGCAGCTGCCTGGCGTCCATGAGCCTGACCTTGGCGTTCGGCGCATAGTGCGCCAAAAGCGTGCCGGACGCGCGCGGGGTGTGCGCGGGCAGCTCTTCTTTGGAGAGCGGGCGCAGGCCGCAGGCGCGCTCTATATCGTCGCGCGTGATGGCGCCGGGGCGCAGCAGCACGGGCAGGCCGCGCGTGCAGTCCACGATGGTCGATTCGATGCCGACCTCGCAGGCGCCGCCGTCCAGTACCAGCAGCTGGTCGCCGAATTCGGTCGCCACATGCTGGGCCGTGGTGGGGCTGACGCGGCCGAACTTGTTGGCGCTGGGCGCCGACACGCCCCAGACCGGCGGCGTGAGCCGCTGGCAGGCCTGCAACACCGCATGGGCTACGGGGTGGGAGGGGCAGCGCAGGCCCACGCTGTCCTGGCCCCCGGTCGAGGCCTGGGCCGCATGGGGCAGGCGCGGCAGGATCAGGGTCAGCGGTCCGGGCCAGAAGGCGTCGATCAGCTGCTGCGCAAACAGCGGCACTTCCTTGGCGTAGCGGGTGATGGCCGAGGCATCGGCCACATGCACGATCAGCGGATGGTTGGCCGGGCGCCCCTTGGCCGTGAAGATCTGCGCCACGGCAGCGTCGTTGTCGCTGTCCGCGGCCAGGCCGTAGACCGTCTCGGTGGGCAGGCCCAGCAGTTC
>JAFAIY010000593.1 GCA_019236485.1 Comamonas sp.
CTGGGCGCCTGCGCCGATTCCCCGGTGATGCTGGTGAACGACCGCTGCATGTGCAGCTTCATGAGCAACGAGAAGCTCGACGAGCTGGTGGACGGCCTGCGCGCTGCGGAGGGCAAGGCATGAGCGATATCATGAACGCTGCAGCCCACTCGGTGCTCAGCAAGTTTGCCTCGAGCGGCGTCGAGACCTGCTTCCACGACCGCCACATCAACCCGCAGATCTATGCGGGCCTGGACGGCAGCAACTGGTCCATCAAGGACTACGAAGCGCGCGGCGGCTACCAGGCCCTGCGCAAGCTGCTGGGCAAGGACGGCGGCGAAGGCCTGACGCAGGATCAGGTCATCGCGACCATGAAGGAATCCGGTCTGCGCGGCCGCGGCGGCGCGGGCTTTCCCACGGGCCTGAAGTGGAGCTTCATGCCGCGCCAGTTCCCCGGCCAGAAGCACCTGGTGTGCAACTCGGACGAGGGCGAGCCCGGTACCTGCAAGGACCGCGACATCCTGATGTTCAACCCCCATATCGTCATCGAAGGCATGATCATTGCCGCGTATGCGATGGGCATCAGCGTCGGCTACAACTACATCCACGGCGAGATCTTCCAGGTCTACGAGCGCTTCGAGGCGGCTCTGGAAGAGGCCCGTGCGGCCGGCTATCTGGGCGACAACATTCTGGGCAGCAGCTTCAGCTTCCAGCTGCATGCGCACCACGGCTTCGGCGCCTACATCTGCGGCGAGGAAACTGCGCTGCTGGAATCGCTGGAAGGCAAGAAGGGCCAGCCCCGCTTCAAGCCGCCGTTCCCGGCCAGCTTCGGTCTGTATGGCAAGCCCACGACCATCAACAACACCGAAACCTTTGCGGCCGTTCCCTGGATCATCCGCAACGGCGGCCAGGCTTACCTTGAATGCGGCAAGCCCAACAACGGCGGCACCAAGATCTTCTCGGTCAGCGGTGACGTGAACCTGCCCGGCAACTATGAAGTGCCGTTGGGTACGCCTTTCAGCAAGCTGCTGGAGCTCGCCGGCGGCGTGCGCACCGGCCGCAAGCTCAAGGCCGTGATCCCTGGTGGTTCGTCTTCGCCCGTGCTGCCCGCCGACGTCATCATGGAATGCACGATGGACTACGACTCCATCTCCAAGGCCGGCTCCATGCTGGGTTCGGGCGCCGTGATCGTGATGGACGATTCGCGCGACATGGTCGAGAGCCTGCTGCGCCTGTCCTACTTCTATTCGCACGAGTCCTGCGGCCAGTGCACACCCTGCCGTGAAGGCACGGGCTGGCTGTGGCGCGTGGTGAACCGTATTCAGCACGGCCAAGGCCGTCCGGAAGATATCGAGCTGTTGGACTCGGTGTCCGTGAACATCATGGGCCGCACCATCTGTGCGCTCGGCGATGCGGCAGCGATGCCGGTGCGCGCCATGATCAAGCACTTCCGCCACGAGTTTGAAGCGAAGATCCAGAACGCTTCCAAGCAGGCTGCATAAGCGCCTGATCGCGAGACAAGCATATGGTTGAAATTGAACTGGACGGAAAAAAGGTGGAGGTCTCGGAAGGCAGCATGGTCATGCATGCTGCCGAGAAGGCCGGCTCCTATATTCCTCACTTCTGCTACCACAAGAAGCTCTCCATTGCGGCCAACTGCCGCATGTGCCTTGTGGACGTTGAAAAGGCTCCCAAGCCCATGCCTGCCTGCGCCACGCCCGTGACGCAAGGCATGATCGTGCGCACCAAGAGCGAAAAGGCCATCAAGGCCCAACAGTCGGTGATGGAGTTTTTGCTCATCAATCACCCGCTGGACTGCCCCATCTGCGACCAGGGCGGCGAATGCCAGCTGCAGGATCTGGCCGTGGGTTATGGCAGCGGCTCTTCGCGCTACGAAGAAGAAAAGCGCGTGGTGTTCCACAAGAATGTGGGTCCGTTGATTTCCATGGAGGAAATGAGCCGCTGCATCCACTGCACCCGTTGCGTGCGCTTCGGCCAGGAAGTGGCCGGCGTGATGGAACTGGGCATGATCCACCGCGGCGAGCATTCCGAGATCACCACCGTGGTCGGCGATACCGTGGATTCCGAGCTGTCGGGCAATATGATCGACATCTGCCCCGTGGGCGCTCTGACCAGCAAGCCTTTCCGCTACAGCGCCCGTACCTGGGAATTGTCGCGCCGCAAGTCGGTCTCGCCGCACGACTCCACAGGTGCCAACCTGATCGTGCAGGTCAAGAACCACAAGGTGCTGCGTGTCGTGCCCTTCGAAAACGAAGAGGTCAACGAGTGCTGGATTGCCGACCGCGACCGCTTCTCCTATGAAGCGCTGAACAGCGACGAACGCCTCACCAAGCCCATGCTCAAGCAGGGTGGCGAGTGGAAGGAAGTCGACTGGCAGACCGCGCTGGAATATGTGGCCAACGGCCTGCAGCAGATCAAGAGCGAGCATGGCGCGAACGCCATCGGCGCTCTGGTGAGCCCGCACAGCACGCTGGAAGAGCTGTTCCTGGCCGCCAAGCTGGTGCGCGGCATCGGCAGCGAAAACATCGACTACCGCCTGCGCAATGCCGAGTTCACGGCCGCCCAGGGCGTGCAGTGGCTGGGTCTGCCCATCGCGGCGCTGAGCAATCTGCAATCGGCCCTGGTCGTGGGTTCCAACCTGCGCAAGGATCACCCGCTGTTTGCCCAGCGCATCCGCCAGGCTGCCAAGAAGGGCTGCAAGGTCTTCGCCATCAACGAGCGCGTGTATGACTGGGCTCTGCCCGTCACCGCATCGGTGGTCGCGGCCGCCGACTGGGCCCAGGCTCTGGCCGACGTGGCCGCCGCCGTGGCCGAGGCCAAGGGCGTGAGCGCTCCCGTCGCGGGCCAGGCCCACGGCGAAGCCAAGGCGATTGCCGCAGCTCTGCTGGCCGGCGAGCAAAAGGCCGTGTTGCTGGGCAACGCCGCTGCTCACCATGCCCAGGCATCCGCACTGCTGGCCCTGGCCAACTGGATTGCCGAGCAGACCGGTGCCGCCGTCGGCTACTTGACCGAAGCCGCCAACACCGTGGGCGCGCAATGGGTCAAGGCCATGCCTGCTGGCAGCGGTCTGAATGCGGCTCAAATGATTGACGGTGGCCTGAAGGCTGCGATCCTGCTGAACAACGAACCCGAGTTCGACAGCGCTGCCGGCAAGGCTGCCGTGGCTGGTCTGAACAAGGCGCAGATGGTGGTGACGTTGAGCCCGTTCAAGGCCAACCTGGAATTCAGCGACGTGCTGCTGCCCATCGCTCCGTTCACCGAAACCTCCGGCAGCTTCGTGAATGCCGAAGGCCGCGTGCAGAGCTTCCACGCCGTGGTCAAGCCGCTGGCCGACGCCCGTCCGGCCTGGAAGGTGCTGCGCGTGCTCGCCAATCTGCTGGGCGTCTCGGGTATCGACTACGAGACATCGCAGGATGTGCTGGCCGCAGTGGCCGGCAGCGCGACCCAGGTGCCCGCCGCCGTGCTGAGCAATGCCGCCAAGTCTGTGGCCGTCCAGCCCGCTGCCAGTCAGGCAGCACCGGTGGTGGCCAGCATTTACCAGCTCGACAGCATTGTGCGCCGCGCAACGTCGCTGCAATTGACGGCAGACGCCCGTCAGGTTCGTGAGGGAGGCGCCGCATGATCGACGCATTGAAAGCCTGGGGCCTGGGCTTGTCCACGGCCCCTTTCTGGACCGACGTGGCTTGGCCCGTGATCTGGATTCTGCTGGGCATCGTGGCCATCGTGGCTCCGCTTATGGGTGCCGTGGCTTATCTGACGCTGTGGGAGCGCAAGCTCCTGGGCTTTATGCAGATTCGCCTGGGTCCCAACCGCGTGGGTCCTGCGGGCCTGCTGCAGCCTCTGGCCGACGGCCTGAAGCTGCTGACCAAGGAACTGATACAGCCCACGGCAGCCGCCAAGGGCCTGTTCTATGTCGGCCCCGTCATGGCCATCATGCCGGCCCTGGCCGCCTGGGTGGTGATTCCGTTTGCTCCCGATGTGGCGCTGTCCAATGTGAACGCCGGCCTGCTGCTGCTGATGGCCATCACTTCGATCGAAGTCTATGGCGTGATCATTGCGGGCTGGGCCTCGAACTCCAAGTACGCCTTCCTGGGCGCGCTGCGTGCCTCGGCACAGATGGTGAGCTACGAAATCGCGCTGGGCTTCTGCTTCCTGGTCGTGATCATGGTGACGGGCAGCATGAATCTGTCGGCCATCGTGATGAGCCAGGCCCAGGGCCAGTTCGCCTCCATGGGCGTGAGCATCCTGTCCTGGAACTGGCTGCCGTTGCTGCCCATCTTCATCGTCTACCTGATCTCGGTCGTGGCCGAAACCAACCGTCACCCGTTTGACGTGGTCGAAGGTGAAGCTGAAATCGTGGCCGGTCACATGGTCGAGTACTCGGGCATGGGCTTTGCGGTCTTCTTCCTCGCCGAATACGCGAGCATGTGGCTGGTATCCATCCTGGCCGTGATCATGTTCCTGGGCGGCTGGCTGCCTCCGTTCGACTTCCTGGGCTTCATCCCGGGCTGGATCTGGCTGGCCATCAAGACCTTCCTCGTGGTGTCGTGCTTCATCTGGATTCGCGCTACCTTCCCGCGCTTCCGTTATGACCAGATCATGCGTCTGGGCTGGAAGATCTTCATTCCCGTCACTCTGGTGTGGCTGGTGGTAGTGGGTGCTTGGCTGTACTCGCCCTGGAACATCTGGAAATAAGCGGAGTACGTATGTCTGCAGTCGCTGCAACTCCTTTCTCCTTCAAGGATTTCCTCAAGAGCTTCATGCTCTGGGAACTGGCCAAGGGCATGGCCCTGACCGGCCGTTACACCTTCCGTCGCAAGATCACGGTGCAGTTCCCCGAGGAAAAAACCCCTCAGTCGCCACGCTTCCGTGGTCTGCACGCCCTGCGCCGTTATGAAAACGGCGAAGAGCGCTGCATTGCCTGCAAGCTGTGCGAAGCCGTGTGCCCGGCCATGGCCATCACCATCGAGTCGGATGTGCGTGACGACGGTTCGCGCCGCACCACGCGCTACGACATCGATCTGACCAAGTGCATCTTCTGCGGCTTCTGCGAGGAAAGCTGCCCGGTGGACTCCATCGTGGAGACGCACATCTTCGAATACCACGGCGAAAAGCGCGGTGACCTCTACTTCACCAAGGACATGCTCCTGGCAGTGGGTGACCGTTATGAAGCCGAGATCGCTGCCAACAAGGCGGCAGATGCCAAGTACCGCTGAAGCGGCTCCTTGATCACTTGAAAAGATTCGATCCATGGACGCCAAAACTGGTTTTTTCTATCTGTTCTCGGCTGTGCTGCTGTTTGCAGCCTTCCGCGTGGTCACGGCGCGCAACCCTGTGCATGCCGTGCTCAATCTGATTCTGGCCTTCTCCCAGGCCGCGGCCATCTGGCTGCTGCTCAAGGCTGAATTCCTCGGCATCGCCCTGGTGCTGGTGTACCTGGGCGCCGTGATGGTGCTGTTCCTGTTCGTGGTGATGATGCTGGACATCCGCATCGACTCGCTGCGACGCGGCTTCTGGAAGCATTTCCCGTTCGCGGCCCTGATCGGCGTGCTGATCGCCTTCGAAATGGGCATGGTGCTGATGGGCGGCTTCGGCGATATCGAAGACGTCAAGGCCGTGGGTGCCACCATGGTCAATGCAGCCGGTCACACCGTTCCTTACTCGAACACCCAGGCCCTGGGCAAGCTGCTGTACACGGAGTATCTGTACCCCGTGGAAATCGCGGCCGTGATCCTGCTGGTGGCCATGATTGCCGCGATTGCCCTGACGCTGCGCAAGCGCAAGGACAGCAAGGCCATGAACCCCGCCGACCAGGTCCGGGTGCGCGCCTCCGACCGCATCCAGCTGGTCAAGGTCGCCCCCACCAAGCCTGCGCAACAACCTGACGCCGAAGTAGCCGCGGCGCCTGCAGTGGAGACAAAAGCATGACGCTGACTTTGGGCCACTTCCTGACGCTGGGTGCAATGCTGTTTGCACTCGCCGTGGTTGGCATTTTTCTGAACCGCAAGAACCTGATCGTCTTGCTCATGGCCATCGAGCTGATGCTGCTGGCCGTGAACATGAACTTCGTGGCGTTTTCCAGCTATCTGGGCGACATGCACGGCCAGGTGTTCGTGTTTTTCATCCTGACGGTGGCCGCTGCTGAATCGGCCATCGGTCTGGCGATCTTGGTGCTGCTGTTCCGTAACAAGAGCAGTATCAATGCGGAAGATCTCAACGCCCTCAAGGGTTGAGTCCGCCGTAACTTGCAAGGTTCTCAAGAATGAGTCAAACCCTTTCTGCATCCATGCTGCTTGCGGTGCCGCTGGCCCCGCTGGCAGGCTCCGCGCTCGCGGGTATCTGGGGCACCGCCTTCGGTGGCAACAAGATCGGCCGTACCGGCAGCCATTCGCTGACGATTCTGAGCGTGCTCGTGGCCTTCATCCTGTCGGTCATCGTGTTCCAAAGCGTGATCGTCGACGGTGCCCGCTTCGACCAGGCCATCTACACCTGGATGGAGGTCGGCGGCCTGAAGATGGAGGTCGGTTTCCTGATCGACTCCCTGACGGCCATGATGATGTGCGTGGTGACCTTTGTGTCGCTGATGGTGCACATCTACACCATCGGCTATATGGCCGACGATGACGGTTACGACCGCTTCTTCTCGTACATCTCGCTGTTCACCTTCTCCATGTTGATGCTCGTCATGAGCAACAACCTGCTGCAGCTGTTCTTCGGCTGGGAAGCCGTGGGCCTGGTGTCCTATCTGCTGATCGGCTTCTACTTCAAGAAGGAATCGGCCATCTTCGCCAACATGAAGGCCTTCCTGGTCAACCGCGTGGGCGACTTCGGCTTCATCCTCGGCATCGGCCTGATCGCTGCCTACACCGGCACGCTGAGCTACGCGGAAATCTTCGCCAAGCTGCCCGAGCTGCAGACCGCCGTCATGCCCGGCACGGGCTGGGCCATCGTGACCGTTGCCGCGATCTGCCTGTTCGTGGGCGCCATGGGCAAGTCGGCCCAGTTCCCGCTGCATGCTTGGCTGCCCGATTCGATGGAAGGCCCGACCCCCATCTCGGCACTGATCCACGCCGCCACCATGGTGACGGCCGGCATCTTCATGGTGTCGCGCATGTCGCCGCTGTATGAGCTGTCGGACACGGCGCTGAACTTCATCCTCGTGATCGGCTCCATCACGGCGCTGTTCATGGGTATCCTGGGCATCATCCAGAACGACATCAAGCGCGTGATCGCGTACTCCACGCTGTCGCAGCTGGGCTACATGACCGTGGCTCTGGGGGTGTCGGCCTACTCGGTGTCCGTGTTCCACCTTATGACCCACGCCTTCTTCAAGGCCCTGCTGTTCCTCGGCGCAGGTTCGGTGATCATGGGCATGCACCACAATCAGGACATCCGCTGGATGGGCGGCGTGCGCAAGTACATGCCCATCACCTGGATCACCTTCCTGCTGGGCAATCTGGCGCTGATCGGCACACCGTTCTTCGCGGGCTTCTACTCCAAGGACGCCATCATCGAAGCGGTGCAGGCTTCGCATCTGCCCGCGGCCGGCTTTGCCAGCTTTGCGGTGCTGGCCGGCGTGTTCATCACGGCCTTCTACTCCTTCCGCCTGTACTTCATCGTCTTCCACGGCAAGGAGCGCTACGACCAGAATCCCGATGCGCATCACGATGACCACCATGGTCATGACGACCACCACGGCCATGGCCACGATGCCAAGCCCCATGAGTCGCCCGCTGTCGTGTGGGTGCCGCTGGTGCTGCTGGCCATTCCCTCGGTGGTGATCGGCGCCATGGCGCTGGACACCATGGTGCTCGGCGACTTCTTCAAGGGTGCGATCTTCATCGACGGTGCCAAGCACCATGCGATGGCTGAGCTGGCCGAAGAGATCCACGGCTGGCTGCCCATGGCGCTGCACGGCTTCACGGCCGCGCCGTTCTGGCTGGCCCTGGCCGGCGTGCTGGTGTCCTATGTGTTCTACATGGTCAAGCCCGAGATTCCTGCCGCCATCATGGCCTTCTCCAAGAAGATCGGCCTGTACCAGGTGCTGGACGGCAAGTACGGCGTGGACTGGGTCTACGAGAACATCTTCGCCCGCGGCTCCCGTGCCTTCGGTACCTTCTTCTGGAAGGTCGGCGATCAGGCCATCATCGATGGCGCCGTCGTCAACGGTTCCTGGAAGCTCATGGCCAAGTTTGGCCAGTGGGTGCGCGGCCTGCAGTCGGGCTATCTCTATCACTATGCGTTGGTCATGCTGCTGGGTATCGTTGCCCTCATGACGTACTTCGTGTGGCTCAACAAGTAGTAGGGGAAGAACAAAAATGGGTTTGTTGAGTCTTTCTATCTGGGTGCCGATCGCCTTCGGCGCCCTCCTGCTGGCCTTTGGCCGCGAAGGGCAGGCCAGTGCGGTGCGCTGGCTGGCCCTGATCGGTTCGCTGATCGGCTTTGCGGTGACCATTCCGCTGATCACGGGCTTCGATACCACGACGGCGAATATGCAGTTCGTGGAGAACGCGCTCTGGATCGAGCGCTTCAACATCCACTACCACCTGGGCGTGGATGGCATCTCCATGTGGTTCATTCCGCTGACGGCCTTCATCACCGTGCTGGTGGTGATCGCTTCGTGGACCAACATCACCGAGCGCGTGAACCAGTACATGAGCGCGTTCCTGATCCTCTCGGGTCTGATGATCGGTGTGTTCGCGGCACTGGACGGCATGCTGTTCTACGTGTTCTTCGAAGCCACGCTGATCCCGATGTATCTGATCATCGGCATCTGGGGCGGCCCGAACAAGATCTACGCGGCTTTCAAGTTCTTCCTCTACACCTTGCTGGGCTCGCTGCTCACGCTGGTGGCCCTGATCTATCTGTACACCCAGTCGGGCGGCAGCTTCGAGATCCTGGACTGGCACAAGCTGCCGCTGTCCGGCACGGCGCAGACGCTGATCTTCTTTGCCTTCTTCGCGGCCTTCGCCGTGAAGGTGCCCATGTTCCCGATGCACACCTGGCTGCCCGATGTGCACGTGGAAGCGCCTACCGGCGGTTCCGCCGTGCTGGCCGCCATCATGCTGAAGCTGGGTGCCTATGGTTTCCTGCGTTTCTCGCTGCCCATCGCTCCCGATGCCGCACATGAGTGGTCCGGCCTGATCATCACCCTGTCGCTGATCGCCGTGATCTACGTGGGCGTGGTGGCCCTGGTGCAGAAGGACATGAAGAAGCTGGTGGCTTATTCGTCCGTGGCCCACATGGGCTTCGTGACCCTGGGCTTCTTCATGTTCAACGACCTGGGCATCTCCGGTGGCCTGGTGCAGATGATTGCCCACGGCTTTGTCTCGGGCGCCATGTTCCTGTGCATCGGCGTGCTTTACGACCGCGTGCATTCGCGTGACATCGCTGCCTACGGCGGCGTGGTCAACACCATGCCCAAGTTCGCGGCCTTCGCCCTGCTGTTCGCCATGGCCAACTGCGGTCTGCCCGCCACGGCCGGCTTCGTCGGCGAGTGGATGGTGATCCTGGGCGCCGTGCAATACAACTTCTGGATCGGCCTGGGCGCTGCCACGGCCCTGATCTTCGGTGCCGCCTACACGCTGTGGATGTACAAGCGCGTGTACCTGGGTGCCGTGGCCAACGACCATGTGGCCGAACTCAAGGACATCGATTGCCGCGAGTTCCTGGTGCTGGGCGTGCTGGCCGTGGCCGTGCTGGTCATGGGCCTGTATCCCAAGCCCTTCACGGATGTGATGGATGTGTCCGTGGCTGAGCTCATCAAGCATGTGGCTGTGAGCAAGCTCAACTGACCAGACTGAAACGAGAGACACGAGATGATTGACAACATCAGCTGGCTGGCGATCTACCCGGAGATCACTCTCCTGGTCATGGCCTGCGTCATTGCCTTGGTGGACCTGGGCGTGAAAAGCGCCCGCCGCACCGGCACCTATGTTCTGACCATGCTCACCCTGCTTGTCGTGGCGGTGATGCAAGGCATGTATGCCGCTAGCGGCAATACCTTCTACGGCTGGGGCAACATGGTTGTCTCCGACGCCATGGGCAACTGGCTCAAGTGCTTTGCCACCATCGCCATGATGGTCACCATGGTCTACGGCCGGCCCTATGCCGCCGACCGCGACATGCTGCGCGGCGGCGAGTTCTTCACGCTGTCCATGCTGGCTCTGCTGGGCATGTTCGTCATGATCAGCGGCAACAACTTCCTGGTCCTGTATCTGGGCCTGGAGCTGCTGACCCTGTCCAGCTACGCGCTGGTGGCACTTCGCCGCGACCACACCGTGTCCGTCGAAGCCGCGATGAAGTATTTCGTGCTGGGCGCCATGGCTTCGGGCTTCCTGCTGTACGGCATGTCCATGCTCTACGGCGCGACCGGCTCGCTGGATATCGGCGAAGTGTTCAAGGCCATCAACTCCGGCCAGATCAAGCACCAGGTGCTGGTCTTCGGTCTGGTCTTCGTGGTCGCGGGTCTGGCCTTCAAGCTGGGCGTGGTTCCCTTCCACATGTGGGTGCCCGACGTCTACCAGGGTGCTCCCACGGCCGTCACGGCCCTGATCGGCGGTGCGCCCAAGCTGGCCGCGTTTGCGATCACCATCCGCCTGCTGGTGGACGGCCTGCTGCCCCTGGCCATCGACTGGCAGCAGATGCTGATGGTGCTGGCCGTGTGCTCGCTGCTCGTGGGTAACCTCGCGGGTCTGCAGCAGACCAACCTCAAGCGCATGCTGGCCTACTCGACGATTTCCCAGATGGGCTTTGTGCTGCTGGGCCTGATGTCGGGCGTGGTCGACGGCAAGGTGGACCCTGCCACCGTCGAGAACGCCTACAGCTCGGCCATGTTCTATGTGGTGACCTATGTGCTGACGGCGCTGGCTTCGTTCGGCGTGATCCTGCTGCTGGCCCGCGAAGGCTTTGAAAGCGAAGAGATCGCCGACCTGGCCGGCCTGAACCAGCGCAGCCCGCTGTATGCCGGCGTGATGTCGATCTGCCTGTTCTCCATGGCCGGTCTTCCTCCGCTGGTCGGCTTCTATGCCAAGCTGTCCGTGCTGCAGGCCCTGGTGGCTTCCGGCAGCAGCCTGTACATCGGTCTGGCGGTGTTCGCCGTGATCATGTCGCTGATCGGCGCCTTCTATTACCTGCGCGTGGTCAAGGTCATGTACTTTGATGCTCCAATCACCGCTACCAGCGTGTCCGCCTCCCTGGACGTGCGCGTGGTGCTGACCATCAACGGTGCGCTGGTTCTGCTGCTGGGCATTCTGCCCGGCGGACTGATGGCCTTGTGCGCTGACGCCGTCGTGCGTGCCCTGGCCTCCTGACGACGAACGCGGTGAGGGCTGGAGCCCTCGCCGCTTTTTCTAGGAATGGCTTAGCGTGTCTATTACCGCTTCTATCTGGCTCATCATCTTGGCTGCCCTTGTGGCAGCCAATTTGCCTTTTATCAACCAGCGTCTGGCCATCGTCGGCCCCGTCATGCCGGGGCGCAAGCCGCTGTGGCTGCGGCTGATCGAGATGCTGGTGCTGTATCTGCTCGTGGGCGGGCTCGGCATGCTGCTGGAGCACCGTGCGGGTCAGAATTCTCCCCAAGGCTGGGAGTTTTATGCCATCACTGCTACGCTGTTCCTGACGCTGGCATTTCCCGGCTTTGTGTACCGCTACCTTGTTCATCGCAAGGGCTGAGTTGCGCTCATGAAAGTGCTTGATCTTCATTGCCCGGCAGGCCATCTCTTCGAGGGCTGGTTTGCGTCGGAAGATGATTTTCAAAGCCAGCTGCAGCGCCGGCTGGTGCAATGCCCCGTGTGCGGCGACAGCCAGGTGAGCAAGCGCCTGAGTGCACCGCGTCTGAATCTGGGCGCCCAGCCGCCCAGGGCCGTGACCCAGCCCCAGGAAGCGCAGCCGCCCAAACGGGCGCCCATGCCCGAAGTTAGCGCCGAGGCGCGCGAGCGGCTGCAAGCCATGCAGGCGGCCTGGATACAGTGGTCGCGCAAGGTGGCGGAAAACACCGAAGACGTGGGCAAGAAGTTCGCCGAGGAAGCGCGGCGCATCCACTACGGCGAAACCGAGGAACGCGCGATCCGCGGCCAGACCAGCCCCGAAGAGGCCGTCGAGCTGCTGGAAGAGGGCATAGGCGTGCTGCCTCTGGTCCTGCCGGAATCCGCGGGCGGTGGCGGCAGCCTGCAATAGAACCCGAGTCCCGAAAGGCCGGCATGGCTACATGCCGGCTTTGTTGTTTTCACGCTTTTGATAGCTGTCAGCGCCTGTAGCGTCTTTGTTTTACGTTGAAAGCAGCTTGTATCAGATGCCTGGAAAGCGCAGCCAGCTTATCAAACGATAGCGTTCCATTTGCTGCTTTGTCGCTGTGTGGATTTTTCGGCGACAAACACCAAGCATATTTGCCGCGGCAGGGCTAGTAACCCAGTTCGGGCTCCGGGTATTGAGGGGCTACGGGTTTACCTTGTCAGGGTCTGGCCCGGTGCCTGCCTGGCGTCGCTCCAGCAGCGCCGCATGGATTGTCAAAATTGATAGCGCTAGGCGCTGACCCATAGTCTGTTTGGAGCATGTTGCGCGCCTGGGAACGACCCAGGGCTGGGGTGCTGATGTCGGTCTGCTTCGCCGCGCATCGTTGCTGCCGAGTGTTAGCGCATGCTTGTCGCATGGCTCGCATATCTACTGGCCCATCAGGGAAAACATGAGCATGGTTTGCCGGCAGACCTAGGAGTTTCCCCCTGCGGCACTGCAACATGGCGGCCCAAGATGCCAGACCAAGAGGGAGGGTGCGTCGCAAGCCGCGTCCTGTCATTTGTTTTGCAGCACTCA
>JAFAIY010000200.1 GCA_019236485.1 Comamonas sp.
GAGGTCGAGGAGGAGATCGCGCGCATGAGCGAGGTGCTGCGCGGCGCGGGCGCCACGGCCATCACGGTCAGCGCCAGCGAGGAGGAGCGCCTACGTTTCTGGAGCGGGCGCAAGAACGCCTTCCCCGCCAGCGGCCGCATCAGCCCCGACTATATGTGCATGGATTCGACGATTCCGCGCAAGCGCCTGGCCGACATACTGCTGGCCATCCAGCAGATGGAAAAGAAGTACGGCTTGCGCTGCGCCAATGTCTTCCATGCGGGCGACGGCAATCTGCACCCGCTGATCCTGTTCGATGCCAACGACGCCGACGAGCTGCATCGCTGCGAGCTGTTCGGCGCCGACATCCTCGAGACCAGTGTGGCCATGGGCGGCACGGTGACGGGCGAGCATGGCGTGGGCGTGGAAAAGCTCAACTCCATGTGCACCCAGTTCAGCGCGGCCGAGAACCAGCAGATGTTCGCGCTCAAGGCGGCTTTCGATCCGCTGTCGCTGCTCAACCCCGGCAAGGTGATTCCCACGCTCAACCGCTGCGCCGAGTACGGCAAGATGCTGGTGCGCGGCGGCCAGATCGCCCACCCGGATCTGCCGCGCTTCTGAAGGCGCAACTCCGGGTTTCGCGCCGCGTCTTTCAGGCCAGGCTCAGACGGTCCACGATGCGGGCCATGGGCACCAGGATGCGGCGCATCTTGAAGCCGAACCACTGCGGGTTGGCCACGGTCTGCGGTTTTTCCAGCGGCAGCAACAGGTCCTGCCAGCGTTCGCTGGCCATCACCTGCGCCAGATGGCGCCCCAGCAGCGGGCCCATGACATTGCCCCAGGTGCCCAGATTCATGAGCGCCGTCACCCCGTCCGCGACCTCGTAGATCTTGGCGTAGTCCTCGTGGTAGACCTGGGACGAGCTCGAGGTATAGCCGGTCCAGTAGCTTTCCAGCTCGATGTTTAGCGCCCGGGTCTGCGGAAAAGTCTTGTGCAGATAGGACAGGAAATAGTCGAAATACACGCTGGCCTCTTGCTCGCGTCCCGCATGCGGAATGGTTGCCGTGATCAGGCGGCGCTGTCCATCCACCACCATGGGATACAGCCCCGTGGGCACCTGGGTCAGCGCCGCGCGCGCGGGATTCAGGCCGTCCAGCAGCGACTGCGGCAGGGGTTTGGTCGCCAGCGCGCAGGCGACCAGAGGGTATTGGGTCCGCCCCAGCTCCGGGAAGAAAGAATTGCCCGCATGGGCATTGGTGCAGATCACCACCCGCTGCGCGCGCACGCTGCCGCGCGCCGTGGCCAGCCGCCACCTAGCGCCCTCGCGCCGGCAGTCCAGCACCGGGCTATCGCCGTAGACCTGGGCGCCCAGTTTCCGCGCCACGTCCACCATGCCGTTGGTGAACATAAAGGGGTTGACGCTGCCGCCTTCCCGCCAGTGCAGGCCATAGCCGTAGCGCGAGCTGCCCAGCAGCCTCTGCAACTCCTCGCGCCCCACCTCGGCCACCGCATAGCCGCGGCCGGCCCATTCCCTGGCCTTGGCCTGCAGCGCCGCGACGGGCCTGGCCGCAACCTCCACCATGCCGCCCCTATGGGCGTCGCCGTCTATGCCATGGCGATCGCAGATCTCGTAGACGATGTTGCGCTGCTGCATGAAGTATTCAAGAAAAGGCTGGCCGCCCCCGGGCCAGCTCTGGAGCACCTGCAGCTTGTCCAGAAAAGGCTGTACATGGCCGGCATTGCGGCCCGAGGCACCGTCCGCGGGCTGGCGCGCTTCAATCAAGGCCACGTCGATGCCCAGCTCCCGCAGATGCAAGGCCAGCGAACTGCCCGCCAGTCCCGCGCCGATGACGGCCACATCGGTTTCCACATCCTGTTCCAGGGCCGCATGGCCGGGCGCCGGTGCATGCAGGGCCCAGCCGCTGCAGGCTATGGGCACGGTGCCGGATTGATAAGCTTGGCGGCTGACGCCATTCGCCGGAAATTGACGCGCTTGCAAAAGAACCTCCCTGGATCAACGCCACTTGCCGGGCGTGATCGGAAGTCTAGAAAGGCCGGCGCCGGCGCTCTAGTACCAGGTGGCACTGCCAGCTAGCCGGCTAGCGGGCTAGCGCAGAAAGGACAGGCTGCGCAGCATCACGCGCACCAGATCCG
Source organism: Comamonas sp. (assembly GCA_019236485.1). GTDB lineage: Bacteria > Pseudomonadota > Gammaproteobacteria > Burkholderiales > Burkholderiaceae_C > Comamonas. Next base: position 2,134 of record JAFAIY010000200.1, read on the forward strand.
CCTGGCTGGAGATGGCCAGCTTGCCGTAGACCTTCTTGGAATAGTTGCGCGCCGCGCTCTCGCCGATCTGCATCTTCTGCGCGGCCTCCGCAATGGTGTGGCCGCAGGCCAGCAGCAGCGACAGCGTGGCCTCCTGCCGGGTCAGGTCGAACAGGCTGCAGATGCGCTGGACCGAATGCGATTGCGCGGGCTGCAGCGCCTGCAGCGGCGTATGGATCTCCGACAGATAGACGATGGCGCAGGGTGTTTCCTGGCCCCGGTAATAGTGGCGCACGGGCGCCGACTGCACCAGGATGCCTAGCAAATGGTCCTCCACCTGTCCCATGCGCAGGATTTCCCCGTTCGCCTCTTCCTGTCCTTGCTCGCGCGCCAGCACCACCTTCTCTATCGCCTGCTCGAGCCGGCGCTGCACCGCCCGATCCTTGAGCCTGAGCCTGTGCTCCTGCACGCTCAGCCCCGGCACGCGCTGCACCAACTGGGTGGCGACGGGATTCATATGCAGCACCTGGCCCGCGCCGTTGAGCAGCACGCAGCCCAGGCCGAAATGGTCGAGCATGCTCTCGTACACAAAGCGCTCGGTTTCCTGGCGCTGCAGGCGCGCAAACAGGCTGAGAGCGGTTTCCATATGCGGCACCAGGGCCTGCAGCAGCGCCATGTCGCCCGCACTGAACAAGGGCTGCTGCGCATCGCAGCGCACCATGTCCACCCAGCAGCGCATGCCCTGCGGCTCGGCCACGCACAAACGCATGCTGTCGGTGAAGCCCAGTTTCTGCGCAAAATGGGAGTGAGTCAGATGCACGGTCAGCCGCTCCACCTGGCCCGGCGCCATGCGGTCCAGGCGCATGGGGTCCAGGGCCATGAAGTTGCTGCGGTATTCCTCCTCCACGGCCTGCCAGTCTATGGGGTCGTCGGCGATGCCCGCCATCACATAGCTGTCGCATCCGGTCTGCTGCTCATGGTGCAGCGTGATGACCACATTTCGCGCCCCCAGCAGCCGGCGCAGGCCCTCGGCAAAACGCTGCCAGGGCAGAGCATCCTGGAGGCTCTGGTAGAGCAGGTGCAGCAGGTCGCCCGGGAGGGCAGACGCCGACGGCTCGCCCTGAGCCATTCCCGGCCACAGGCGCGACCAGTCGGTCTGCCTGCCCGGCGCGGGCAGGGAACTGTGGGCCGCAGAGCTTAAGGACGGGGAACAGATCTCGGTCAACATAGCAATCAAAACCAATAGCAATCCAGGCAACAAACACGGCGCCTTCAAGCCAGAGAAATGCACCGCGCGCAGGATGTCAGCGCGGCCGCTGCACCCTCATCTCGCAGCTCTCTGCCAAGCCTAAGTCGTGCCGCAGCATAGGCCGCGGCCGCCGCAGCGCCTATCCGGACTTGTATGCACCCGCGGGTCCGCGCCGGCAGTACCAGGTGGGACTGGCGACCCATAGAAGCCCTGCCTAGCATCCGGCAGGTGACGAGTTTCTTGCGCCCCTGCCATGTCGCCCCGGAGGCCGATTGCCTGTGCCGCAAGAATCTTCATCGCCTCGATTTCCACCGTGCACCTGCAATCGTGCAGGCGCTCCGATTCCCCTCTCTTCGTGAAAGCCTATGGCAGCCAACACCCTCCGCCTGGAACACCTCAACCCCAAGGAACTGCTGAGCTTTGACGGGCTCAGCCAAGTGGTACGCGTCCAGCGCGGCACCACCGTCTATCTCGCCGGCCAGGCGCCGTTCAACCCAAGCTTCGAACTGCTGGGCGGCGACGACTTCAAGGCTCAGGCCACGGCCACGCTGAAGAATGTTGCCGCCGCCGTCAACGCCGCGGGCGGCAGTCCCGCCGATGTGGTCAGCAGCACGGTCTACATCAAGGGACTCAGCGGCGCGCGCAGCAGCCAGTTCTTCGAGGCCATGGCCCAGGCCCTGGACGGCCTGCCCTTCCCCGCCCATGCGTTCAGCATCATTGGCGTGGCCGAGCTGGGTGCACCCGAACAGCTGATCGAGATTTCCGCCATCGCCGTCATCCAGGCCTAGGGCCTGGCGGCGCCCTGCCGCCCAGACTGCCGCATGCCCCGCCGGGCATGCGGCCAACCGTGTCTCTGCTTGAAGCCAGTCCTTGCCCAAGGCTGGCTTTTTTTTGCGCCGCGGCCGCACACGCCCGGCCGCCGTCGGTACCACCTGGTACTAGCTGCGCACAGGCCTCCATTCCTAGCATGTGCCCCAGGCCAGACGCCTGCCGAGGCTTGCCCCGACGGCTCACGGCCCGATCTTTTGCGCAACAGCACAGACGACATATAGACGGAGGAGACCATATGAACCAACTGATGCAGAAAGCCCCGCTGGCCCTGGCCGCGGGCCTGCTGGCTGCGGGATTGGCACAGGCCAAGGTGCCGGCCAGCGAAGCCGAGCGCCTGGGCAAGGACCTGACCTGCACGGGCGCCATCAAGGCCGGCAACAAGGAGGGCACGATTCCCGAATTCACCGGCAAATGGCTGGGCGCGCCCCCTGGCGTAGCCTTCCAGCCTTCCAGCGGCAAGCACCCCGTGGACATCTATGCCAACGAGAAGCCGCTGTTCCAGATCACTGCGGACAATATGGGCCAGTATCTGGACAAGCTGAGCCCCGGCCAGCAGTCCATGCTGAAAAAATATGCGAAGACCTACCGCATCCCCGTCTACCAGGGGCATCGCGACTTCCGCTTTTCCGACGAAGTCTGCGCGGTGAGCAAGAAGAATGCGCTGGATGCCGAAGTCGCGGAAAACGGGCTCTCCATCAAGGGCCGCATGGGAGCCGTCAACTTCCCCATTCCCAAGAACGGGCTGGAGCTGATCTGGAACAACCTGCTGAACACCCGCGAATACACCGCACATGTGATCCGTGACAACGCCAACGTGCTGTCCAACGGCACCATCAACTACGGCCGCACCGACAACACCGACCTGGACCGCTACAACGTCCCGGAGCTGCTGGGCAAGCCCGTCGACGGTCCCATGGCCTACTCGTTTGCCAAATACCTGCTGCCCGAGCGCGACCGCGGCGGTGTCACGGTAGCGGTCGAGCCCACCAACTTCGGCGACAACAAGCGCCTGACCTGGGCCTATGAACCGGGCACGCGCCGCGTGCGCCAGATCCCGGAGTTCGGCTTTGACCAGCCCATGGCCGGCACCGGTGGCCGCATGACCATCGACTCGGACCGTCTGTTCAACGGCTCGCCCGAGCGCTACAACTGGAAGCTGGTCGGCAGAAAGGAAATGTTCATACCGGCCAATGCCTACCGGGTCCACCAGCCCAGCGTGAAGTACGCCAGCCTGCTGACTCCCGAGCACCCCAACCCCGACTACCTGCGCTATGAGCTGCGCCGCGTCTGGGTCACGGAAGGCACGCTGAAGGAAGGCTATCGCCATCTGTTCGGCAAGCGCGTCATGTTCCTCGACGAGGACACCGGCCAGGCCGTGGCCACCGATATCTACGATGCCCGCGGCGAACTCTGGCAACACGCTTTCATCAACTACTACTACGCGTTTGACGTCAAGGCCTGGTACTCGGGAACCTCCTTCTATCACGACCTCACCGCGGGCTCCTACCTGGCCTACAACCTGTTCCAGGAACGGGAATCGGGTCCGGTCCTGAACAAGGGCGACTTGAACGAATCCATGTTCACCCCTGCAGCCGCACGCAGCGCCGGCAAATAAGAACGATCCGCTGGAAGCCCATCCCATGAAGCACCCATCCATCCAGACCTCGCTGGCCTCGGCCGCACTTCTGGTCCTGTCCCTGCCTGCCGCTCAGGCCGGCGAGACCGTCGATCTCGGCGACGGCCTGAAATTCGACTGGAGCCTCGGCACCACCTACGCGCTCGGGGTACGCACCAAAAGCCCCAACCCCTTGCTGGCCAGCGATGCCACCAATTTCACCGGCAACGACGGCAACAACAATTTCAAGAAGGGCGCGCTCACGACCAATCGTGTCTCGGCGCTGTTCGAAAGCAAGCTGGCCAAGGGCGATACCGGCATGGTTCTGACCGGATCGACCTTCTACGATCAGGTCTACCATGGCCGCACCGACTACAACGGCAGCACCATCCCCAACACCCCGCCGCCCTACGACCGCTTCACCCCGACGGCCAGGCATATGCAGGGCGGCTATTCGCGCCTGCTCGACACCTATGCCTTCACCACGGTGAATCTGGGGGCCGAAAAAAAGCTGGATCTGCGCGTCGGCCGCCAGGTCGTGAACTGGGGCGAAGCGACCTTCTTCGCCAATATCTCCGGCGCACAGGGCCCGTTTGACGGCGCCAAGAGCGATATCCCCGGCACCGAGGTGAAGGAGGCCATATTGCCCGAGGACCAGATCTCGGCCGCGCTGCAGCTGTCCCCCGACTTCACGCTGCTGGGCCACTGGCAGTTCGGCTTCCACGAAACCATTCTGCCGGCCGTGGGCTCGTTCCAGAGCAACGACGATCTGCTGGGCCCGGGTGGCAGCTGCCTGGGCGTCTACGACAAGGCCGGCACCTGCCACGGCCTGCCGCGGACCCAGGACCAGCGGCCCAAGAAAACCGGCCAATGGGGCATAGGTGGGCGCTACCGCCTGAGCAGCGAAACCGAGGTCGGCCTGTACTACCTGAATTACAACGACCGCTCACCGGCCCTGATCTTCGCGCCGGACTTCAGCGGCTATAGCGTGCGCTACTTCGACAATGTCAAGATGCTGGCCGGCACGGTCAGCACCACCTTCGGTAAGGTCTCGGCCTACGGCGAACTCAGCTACCGCCAGGGTGCTCCGGTGATGGTCGGCATGCGCGATGACCCCGAGATGCCGGCCTATGTGCGCGGCAATGTCACCCAGCTCAACGTCGGCGGCTTCTACAACGTAGGCCGCACGCCGCTGGCTCCCGACATGCAGATCCTGGCCGAAATCTCCGGAGTCAAGGTCAACAGCATCAGCGGAGGCTATGGCTTCAACGAGCTGTTCTTCAAGACCCGCAACAGCCTGGCCTTCGCCGGCACCTGGCTGCTGGGCTACCCGGGCATCGCCGAGGGCTGGGATCTGAGCGTGCCCATCAGCTACTCGCACCAGCTGCGCGGCCGTTCGCTGGTCGGCAGCTTCGGCGGCGGCCAGGGCGACCACCGCTACAGCGTGGGCGCCACCTTCACCAAGAACAACAATCTGTCGTTCTCGGTGGCCTATGTGGGCTATCTGGGCGGCGCCTCGCTGGACGCCAAGAAGGACCGCTCCATGGTGGATCGCGACCAGTTGACCTTCACCGCGAAATACATGTTCTAAAGCGACGGCCGTCGAAGCCCCGGCTTCGGCGGTCTGCCCACGCTTTTTCAGCCAACCAGCTCATCGCACCAAGAGCCTCCGGCCATTGGGTGCGCGGGCTGTTCCAGAAATCCTTCTGCTGATCCGCTTCTTGAGCCGCGGCAAACCGGATGGAGCAGCCCAGGAAGAAATTTGTCATGTCAGATGTCCATCAATTCGACTTCATCATCGTCGGCGCCGGCTCGGCCGGCTGCGTGCTGGCCAATCGCCTGTCCGCCGACTCTCGCCACCGGGTGCTTCTGATCGAAGCCGGCAGCCGGGACAAAAGCCCGCTGATTCATGTGCCCGGCGGTTTTCTGGCCCTGCTACACAGCGGCAAGTTCAGCTGGAACTATCAGACGGCGCCGCAGAAACACCTGGAAAACCGCGTGCTCCACGATGCCCGCGGCAAGGTGCTCGGGGGCAGCAGCTCGATCAACGGCATGTGCTACAGCCGCGGCGCGGCCGAGATCCTCAACGGCTGGGCAGCGGCCGGCAACCAGGGCTGGTCGTACCGGGAAATGCTGCCCTACTACCGCCGCGCCGAAGGCAATCTGCATGGCGCCGACGCCTATCACGGCGGCGACGGCCCTCTGCGCGTCACCCGCATGGGACTCGACAACCCCGCGACCCGCGCCTGGATCAAGGCCGCCCAGGATGCGGGCTACCCCTATAACGACGACCACAACGGCGCGGTCGCGGAAGGCTTCGGCCCCGGCGAACACACGATCTACAAGGGACGGCGCATGAGCACCGCCGTCAGCTATCTGCGGCCGGCACGCAAGCGCGCCAATCTGCAGGTGCTCACCGAAGCACATGTGACCCGCATCCTGTTCAAGGGCCGGCGCGCCATAGGCGTCGAATATCGCCGCGACGGCGAGTTGCAGCGCGCCTACGCGCGCAGCGAGGTGATCAGCAGCGCCGGCACTTTCCAGTCTGCACAACTGCTGATGCTGTCCGGCATAGGCGACGCCGATCAGTTGCAGAACATCGGCATCACCCCGGTGGTGGACCTCAAGGGCGTGGGCGCCAATCTGCACGACCATATCGGCACCCAGGTCGCGATGAGCTGCCCGCAGCCGGTCACCTACTACAAATACTTCAGCAGCCCGCTGGCCATGGCCCAGGCCGGACTGAGCTATGCGCTGGCGCGCAAAGGCCCGCTGGGCAGCAACTCCATCGACGCGGTTGCCTATCTGCGCTCGGGCACTCCGGGGCATGAGGAGCTGGACCTCAAGTTCTATTTCATTCCGGCCCTGCTGGTGGCCGATGAGGCAGAGCGCAAAGCGCATGGCATCACGAATCTCATCATCCTCACCCGCCCCGAAAGCCGCGGCCGGCTGAGCCTGCGCTCGGCCGACCCCATGGCCCAACCCGTGATCGACGCCAACTACCTGAGCGACCCGCGCGATGTCGAGGCGCTGCGCCGCGGCATACGCATCTCGCGCCGGATTCTCGCCGCCGAGGCTTATCAAGCCTATCGCGGCCGCGAGGTATTGCCGCGCACCGAGATCGACACCGACGAGGCCCTAGACGCTTTTCTGCGCCAGACCTGCGAGGTCAATTACGAGGCCGTGGGCAGCTGCCGCATGGGGCATGACGAACTGGCCGTGGTCAGCGACCGGCTCGAGGTCCATGGAACCAGCAATCTGCGCGTGGTCGACGGCTCGGTGATGCCGCGCATCACCACCGGCGACCCCAACGCCACCATCATCGCGATTGCGGAAAAAGCCGCGGACCTGATTCTGTCCAAGGCGGCTGCCTGCTGAGTCGGTCTAACGGCCAAGAACGAACCATCATGAGCCATTCCGACAATTTCGACGCGCGCCGCGCCTGGGCCCTGGTGCTGGGGCTGGGCGTGGTGATGAGCATCAGCTTCGGCCTGACGCTCAATGCCTTCAGCATCTTCACCCTGCCCATCATGGAGGCCTTCCGCTGCAACCATGAGCAGGCCGCGCGCCTGGCCACGGTGTTCATGCTGACCATGACCATGGCCATGCCGGCCGCGGGCTGGCTGCTGGACCGCGTGCCGCCGCGGCCGGTGATGGTGTGCAGCGGCCTGATCACCGGCCTCGCCTATCTGGGCGCTGCGCAAAGCGGCAGCCTGGAGATGTTCACCCTGGCCATCGCCTGCTGCGGCATAGGGGTGGGCGGCTCGACCTATGTGCCGGCCTTCATCCTCGTCTCGCACTGGTTTCCCGTGCCGCGCCAGGGGCTGGCCTTCGGCGTGCTGCTGGCCGTGGTCGGCGCCGGCGGCACCGTGCTGCCCATGGTGCTGACCCAGATGCTCGCGCGCATGGGCCTGCGCGCCACCATGGAGGCCGGAGCGGTGCTGCTCTTCGTGGTCTGCCTTCCCCTGCTGTGGTGGCTGGTGCGCCTGCCGGCCCACGCCGCAGCAGCGGCCAAGACGCAGGCGCAGGAGCCAGGCATGGGCGCCGTGCTGCGCCTGCCGCAGTACTGGCTGTGGATTGCGATGTTTCTGCTCATCACCTTCAGCGGACTCAGCGTGCTGATGGGGCTGGTTCCCTATCTGGTGTCCATAGGCTATTCCGCCGCCGAGGCCGCCGTCGTCTATGGCGCGATCGCCGCTGCCACCATAGGCGGCAGCCTGCTGTTTGGCGCGCTCAGCACGCGCCAGGGAGTCAGGCGCACGCTGTCGCTGGGCGTCGTCATCGGCAGCATAGGCGTGCTCGCACTGCTGCAGGCCACGGAGACGGCCTGGGGGATGACGGCGCTGATAGGCTTTGTCCTGGGCTGGGGCATGACCTTCAATCTGGTCAACCAGATGTCGCCCACGCTGCTGATGGAGTTTGCAGGCCGGCAGAATTTCGGCAGCCTGCTAGGCGTCGGCAATCTGATCTCCGGCCTGGGCGCCGCGATGGGGCCGACCTTGTTCGGCTATCTGGTGGACAGCAGCCAGGGCTATGGGCTGCCGCTGTCGCTGTGCGCGGCGCTGATGGCTCTGGCCCTGCTGCCTCTGGCCTTGCTGCGCCGCGCCTAGCGGCGGCCTGCGCCATGGCAAGATGCAGGCTCCAGATCGCTCACGGAGATGCTGATGGTGCCGAAACCGCTGCCCACCCCAGGCAAGACCCTGGGCCTGCTCATGGCCCCGCTGCTGCTGACTCTGGCCGCCAGCCAGCCGGTGCAGGCGCGCGGCTATGCATCGACGGGCAAATGCGGCGGCTACCCGCGCCTGGCCATCAGCAGCCCCGCAGGAACCTGCGTGGGCCTGGTGGCCGACGAGGCCCATGGCCTGCGCTTTCCGCGCCGC
>JAFAIY010000008.1 GCA_019236485.1 Comamonas sp.
GCGTGCCCATGACGGGCAGCTTTGCGCTGCTTACGCTGGCCGCGCTGCTGTTCAGCATCATTGCCACCGGCATGGGCCTGCTGGCCTCGGCCGTCACGCGCAGCCAGATCGCGGCCATGTTCTTCGCCATGCTGGGCACGCTGATTCCCGCCACGCAGTTCTCGGGACTGACCGACCCGGTCTCTTCGCTCGAAGGCGCGGGCCGCTGGATTGGCGAGATCTACCCGGCCACCTATATGTTCGCCATCAGCCGCGGCGTGTTCAACAAGGCCCTGGGCCTGCACGATCTGGCGGGCATGCTGCTGCCGCTGCTGATCGCCATTCCCGTGATCATGGGCGTGGCCATCTGGGCCTTGCCCAAGCAGGAGAAATGATGAAGCTCCCCCTGAGTCGCTGCGCGCCTTCCCCCTCTCTCACTTCGTGGGAGGGGGACGACACCTTCGCTGCGGGGCGGCCCTTGCTCGGTGTCTCTGCGTTGGGCCTGCGCTTGTTCAAAGCATCTTCTGCTTCACGGCACATCTTGGATTTTTGCGATGTTGCATAGCCTGAAAAATATCTGGCGCCTGGGCGTCAAGGAGCTGTGGAGCCTGTGGCGCGACCCGGTGATGCTGGTGCTCATCGTCTACACCTTCACGGCCTCGGTCTATACCGCGGCCACGGCCATGCCCGATACGCTGCACAAGGCGCCGATCGCCATCGTCGACGAGGACCACTCGCCCCTGTCCGCGCGCATTGCCTCGGCCTTTTACCCACCGCAGTTCATGCCGCCGCAGATGGTGGACTTCGGCCAGGTCGATCCGGGGCTGGACGCGGGCAGCTTCACCTTCTCGCTGACCATTCCACCTAATTTCCAGCGCGACGTGCTGGCCGGCAAAAAAGCCGCGCTGCAGCTGAACGTGGACGCCACGCGCATGAGCCAGGCCTTCTCGGGCAGCGGCTATGTGCAGCAGATCGTGCTGGCCGAGGTCAACGAATTCGTGCAGCGCCACCGCGGCGCCAGCACCCTGCCCGTGGACCTGGAGCTGCGCGCGCGCTTCAACCCCGGGCTCAACAAGATCTGGTTCGGCGGGCTGATGCAGATCATCAACAACGTCACCATGCTCTCCATCATCCTCACGGGTGCGGCACTGATCCGCGAGCGCGAGCACGGCACCATAGAGCATCTGCTGGTCATGCCCGTCACGCCCACCGAGATCATGCTGGCCAAGGTCTGGTCCATGGGGGCCGTGGTGCTGCTGGCGGCCGGGGTGTCGCTGAACCTGGTGGTGCGCGGCGCGCTCCAGGTGCCTATAGAAGGTAGCCTGCTGCTGTTCATGGCGGGCTCGGCCCTGTGCCTGTTCGCGACCACGGCCATGGGCATCTTCCTGGCCACGGTGGCGCGCAGCATGCCGCAGTTCGGCCTGCTGATGGTGCTGACCCTGCTGCCGCTGCAGCTGCTGTCGGGCGGCATGACCCCGCGCGAATCCATGCCCAAGCTGGTGCAGGAGGTGATGCTGTTCGCTCCCACCACCCATTTTGTGGAGCTGGGCCAGGCGATTCTGTACCGTGGCGCCGGCCTGGAAACCGTGTGGAAGCCTTTTGTGTGGCTCGCGGGCATAGGCGCCGTGCTGTTCTGGCTGTCGCTGATGCGCTTTCGCAAGACCCTGTCCAGCATGGCCTGATGCAGCGCACTGCCCCGAAGCCGCTCCCTGCCCCTTAACAAGAAGCCCCGCCCATGCCATTCACCACTCAAGAGCGCCAATCCCTGCTCGCCGTCAAAGGCCTGGGGCCCACGGTGCTGCAGCGGCTGGAGTCCCTGGGCTACGGCTCCTTCGCCCGGCTGCGCCAGGCCAATGCCCTGGACATCGTCGCCAAGGCCGCCACCCTCACCGGCTCCAGCTGCTGGAAAAACAGCCCGCAGGCGCGTGCGGCCGTCCAGGCCGCCATCGATACAGCCAGGGCGCAGTTGGGGCAGAAGGACGGCGCAGCCGACGCCTAGCACCGCGCCGGCAGCAGCAGCTATGAGCCCGTGAGAATCCGCTGCGTATCGCGGGCCGCGACCCACTCCTCATTGGTCGCTTCCACACCCACCAGCACACGGCTGTCGACATCCGAGATGAGGGGCGCGTGGGCTGCATTGGCCGCCTCGTCGAGGCTCAGACCCAGCCAGCCCAGATCGGCGCAGACGCTGGTGCGGATCTCGGCGCTGTGCTCGCCTATGCCGGCCGTGAACACCAGCAGATCCAGGCCGCCCAGCGCCGCAGCAATCGCGCCGATCTCGCGCACTATGCGGCGCACGAACAGCTCCAGCGCCATGCGCGCGCGCTCGCCCGCCTCGCCTGCATCCTGCAGGTGCTGGGCGATCACGCGCGGCTCGGACGAGATGCCGGAGATGCCCAGCAGGCCCGAGCGGTGGTAGAGCAGATGGCCGACCTGCTCCAGCGTCAGCTTTTCTATCTCCATCAGATAGATCACGGCGCCGGGGTCCAGCGCGCCGCTACGCGTGCCCATCATCAGTCCGTCTAGCGCCGAGAAGCCCATGGTGGTCGCCACGCTTTGCAGATTGCGCATGCCGCACAGGCTCGCGCCGCTGCCCAGATGGGCCACGATGGTGCGGCCGCGCGCCCTCTCGCCATGGCGCTCGGCCAGCGCGGTCGCCATATAGGCGTACGACAGGCCGTGGAAGCCATAGCGCCTCACGCCGCGCTGCCACCACTCATAGGGCAGCGGCAGCATCTGCTCCACCCTGGGCAGGCTGTGGTGAAAGCCGGTGTCGAAGCAGGCGATCTGCGGAATCTCGGGCCGCTCGCGCAGCAGGATCTCGATGGCCTCGAGCGCGAACGGCTGGTGCAGCGGCGCCAGCGGCACATAGCCGCGCAGATCGGCCAGCACGCCCGCATCGATGCGCAGGGATTCGAAATACCGGCTGCCGCCATGCACCACACGGTGTGCAATCGCCGCCACGGCCCGGCCCTCAAGCCGCGCCAGCAGGCGCTCGCGGATGATGCGCAGCGCATCGCGGTAAGGGTGTTCGGCCCCCAGTTCAATCGCGAAGGGCTGGACGCCGGTTTCGCCGAAATCGGGGCTGGGCCCGCCTATGCCCTGGACCTTGCCATTCCACAGCGGCTTGCGCGGCAGCTCATGGCCCGAGGCCGCGAAGACGGCGAACTTGATGCTCGAGGAGCCGCAGTTCAGAACGATGATGAGGGCCTGACTCATGCCAGCACCTGGGCCGGCATGCGGCCGGCCACGCCGGGGCGGCGGCCATGAAACGGAAACTGCATCTGCCTTCCTTTCTGAATCGAATCGTATGCCGGCGCTTATGCATCAAGCGCCAGCAGCTATGGTTTTCATGGCGGCGTCTGCCGGTAGCGATGCGCGAGCAGCAGCGCGATCGCGCAGGACGCGATCCGCGATTCGCGCGAATCGGCACGGCTGGTCAGCACGACAGGCACCTTGGCGCCGAGCACGATGCCCGCGCTGCTGGCGCCGCCCAGGTACATGAGCTGCTTGGCCAGCATATTGCCGCTTTCCAGATCAGGCACCAGCAGGATGTCGGCCTGGCCGGCCACGGGCGAGGCAATGCCCTTGGTTCTGGCCGCCTCCACAGAGACGGCGTTGTCGAAAGCCAGCGGCCCGTCGAGCACACCGCCCGCGATCTGGCCTCGATCTGCCATCTTGCACAGCGCGGCGGCATCCAGCGTCGCGGGCATGGCGGGGTTGACCGTCTCGACGGCGGCGAGAATCGCGACCTTGGGCCGGGCCACGCCTATGACCTGGGCCAGCTCGATCGCGTTGCGCACGATATCGGCCTTCTGCAGCAGATCGGGAGCGAGATTGATGGCCGCGTCGGTGACGATGAAGGGGTGCGGATAGGCGGGCGTCTGCAGCACAAAGCAATGGCTCACGCGCCGCTTGGTGCGCAGCCCGGCGCTGTGCGAAACCACGGCGGCCATTAGCTCGTCGGTGTGCAGGCTGCCTTTCATCAGCGCCTCGACCTCGCCGCAGGCCGCCAGTCTCGCGCCCTGCTCGGCCGCCGCATGGCTGTGGGCCACATCTTCGATGCGCAGGCCGTCCAGCACCAGGCCCTGCTCGACCGCAACCGCTTCCAGCCTTGCGCGCGGCGCGATCAGCACCGGCTCGATCAGTCCCAGCCGCTGTGCCTCCAGCGCGGCCGACAGGCTGCTTGCATCGCAGGGATGGACCACGCCCACGCGCATCGGCGGCAGGGCTGCGACGGCATCCAGCAGCCGCGCCAGGCCGTGGTGGCTGGCCACATCCAGCGGCTGGTGCGGGGCCGAGGCTGACGTCTGCGCCGGCAGAGCGGCCGACGCATCGGGCTCGTCCGGGTCGCGGCGGCACAGCAGCGTGAGCGTGCCCGAGGCCGCATCGCGCGCAGCCACGGTCACGCGCAGGCTCTGGCCGACAGCGACGGTCGCGAGGCCGTCTAAAGTCCCATGCTGCATATCGGTGATGGACTCGCTCATCGCTCTCCTTTCCTGCCGCGCGGGGCGGCTTTGGGCGGTGCGGCCGGCGGCTGCTGCGCGGCTGCGGCCTGCTCGAACAGCTGCTGCACCCGCTGCAAGGCGGCGGCCACAGCCGCATCGTCATCGCCCTGCCCCGCATCTATGGCCGCCATCCGCGTGATCGCTGCCGCGGCCTCGCGTATGGTGTCGGCTGGCGTGTCCCGCAGCAGCTGCGGGATGGCGTCTATGGCGGCGCTGCCGCAGTGCATCAGCACCAGGGCCTGCTCGCGGATGGCGGCGCGCAGCTCGGCCTGGCTCCAGCGGCCCGGCGCGCTTTGCTCCAGCAGTTGCGCGGCCAGATGGTAGTAGCGCTCGTCCACGCTGCGGCGCTGGGCCAGCACGCTGAGCAGGCCGCGCAGCGTGGCCTCGAGCACGCCACCCCGGTCCACGCTTTGCTCTATCTGCTGCAGCCGCTCGCGCAGCAGGGCCAGGTGCTCGGGCGTGGCGCCCGGATGCGGGCGCACGGGCGCGCCATCGCCATCTTCATGGCCGGCCAGGGCCTGCATGAATGGCGTGCCGTACAGCATGTCGAACCACAGCGCATAGAGGTTGTCGCGCCGGTCGCGGAAACGATCGAGCGAATTCTCCATCGCGGCCGAGAACCGCTGCTGCAGCTGCAGAAATGGGTTGTCCTCAGCCACGGGCCGGCGCTGCTGGCGCACAGACTCGGCGCAGGCACGCACCAGGGGCGCCAGCGGATGCAGGCTGCTCCAGGCCTCGAACTGCAGCCGCATGGGGTGCAGGGCCTGCAGCCAGTGCGCCGACTGCGCCGTGCTCAGCGCGCGCACCCAGGGCTGCAAGGTACTGCGGTACAGGGCCAGATTGATGTCGGAGACGCGCGCCGCGGCATCGAAGCGGCGCTCGGACTGCGCGTCGGGCTTGACGATGGCTCGTATCTCGTCGAGGCCGCTGGCACGCACGCTCAGCAGATAGGGGTCGTGCAGCAGCTGCTGCTCCTGAGGCGTGGCATCGTCCACGCTGGCGCGGTAAATGCCCGCGGGCAGCAGATTGATCTGCTCTATGGCGCTGGCGAACTTGCGGTGCTGCTTGCCGCCGACGGCGCCCGAGACAAAGATGCCCAGATGGCCGATGCTGTCGTGGGTGCTGAAGATGATGGTCTGGTCGTGGCCGCGCACATCGTCGTCGCTCGCATAGAGATCGGTGATCCAGCCCAGGGCCTGGGCCGGCGGCGTGATGTTGTCGCCATAGGAACAGAACACCAGGATGGGCGAGCGGATGTTGCGCAGGTCTATGCGCACGCCGTCCGATGTCAGCAGCTGTGCCGTCGACAGCTTGTTGCCTATGAACAGCTGGTCGACGATGTACTGCATCTCCACGTCGTTGAGAAAGACATAGCCGCCCCAGTATTTCTCGAAGTCGATATAGCGCTCGGCCTCGGTGTCGGCATTCGCGTAGACCTTGTATGGCTTGCTCCACAGGGTGTTGGCCGGGTCGAGCTGCTCGAAGTTCTGCACCAGGTTGGCACCGTCGAAGCGGCCATGGCCCAGGTCGCTGGTCAGCGCCGTCAGCCAGCTGCCGCCCAGCAGGCCGCCCGTGTAGCGCATGGGATTGTCGCCGGCCCAGTACGACAGCGGCGCACCGGCAACGATGATGGGGCCGAACAGCTCGGGCCAGACTGAGGCTGTCATCAAGATCTGCCAGCCCGCCTGGCAGTTGCCGATGACGGCGGGCTTGCCTTCGCTCTCGGGATGCAGCTCGGCCACGCGGCGCAAAAAGGCGGCCTCGGCACGCATCACGTCCTCCACCGTCTGGCCGGGTACGGGGTCGGGCAGAAAGCCCACGAAGTAGCAAGGATGGCCGGCCGCGAGCGCAGCACCGATCTCGCTTTGCGGCTTGAAGCCGCCTATGCCCGGCCCATGGCCGGCACGCGGATCGACGACCACAAACGGACGCTTGGCGGGGTCGCAGGGCTGGTTCTCGGGCGGCAGAATGCGCACCAGGCCGTAGTTGACGGGCCGGGGCAGGTCCAGCCCCGACATAACGAAGGCCGATGGAAAGTGCAGCACGTTCGGCGTCTTCGATGCGCGCTGCGCGAAGTACTGGTCGCCCACCTGGCGTTCTATATCGGCGAACAGCACGCCGCGCTGGACCGCATCGGTCGCATAGGCGCTGGCCGCGCGCCACCAGGCCAGCGGGTCGGCAGGCCAGGCGGTCGCGGCACCGGCTTGGCTGGGTTTGCTCATGGCATGCTCCAAAGGTCAAGCTCTTCCCTGCCGGGAAGCTTCAAAAACAATAGCTGCCGGCGCTTTCTGCAACAGCAAAAAGCGCTTGCGTGCATCGGGTTTCTCGTGGCGCTCGCCGCGGCGATGGCGGCCGACCCCACACAGACTTGGCAGCAGTCATGCCGGGCCCACAGCGCCGGTCACCGGGCGCTGTGTTGCGCTGTCATTTCTCGGCGGCTTTCCTGGCTCCGGCCGGGGCCGGCTCCTGGGGCGCAGGTGTCCAGGCAGCCAGCCATTGCTTGAATACATCTTGCAGCGGCAGCGAGGGCAGATTGGGCGCGGCATCGGCGCGCAGCGCATCGGCCACGGCTTTCTGCCAGGCTTCCAGCGCCTGCTGCAGGCCGTTGGCAAAAGCCTCCTGATTCTTGACGGCAATGTCGCTGAGGCTCTTGGCGTCGCTCATGCGGTTTTCAAAGCGGCGCCAGAAGGCCTCGGCCGGCAGGCTGGCCAGGGATTGCCAGTCTTCGGCGCGCAGCAGGCCCTCCAGCGCCGCACCGGTTTCGCTCACGCCTTCGGCGCTGACCTGCTGTACGGCCGCCAGCCAGCGATGACCGTTTTCGCGCATCAACTGGGCGATGCGCAATTGCAGCTCGGCGTTGGCCTTGAACAGATTCAGAGGGGTAGCTTGGATGCTCATGTCGGTCTCCGTGTGGTGATGGAGCCTCGCTGCGAGGCTGGTGGGCCGCCCGGTTTATCACCATGGCCGGGCAGCCATTGGGAAATCAATGCTCGAGTACATACCGGCCGGGGGCATCCTCCAGCGGCTTGCCATGCTTGCCGCCCAGGCGCGGCGGCGCCAAGGCGGGGCCGGAGCGGGCCTTGAGCCAGGCCAGCCATGCGGGCCACCACGAGCCATCGTGCCAGGCGGCTCTCTCCAGCCACTGCTGCACGCTGATGTCCGGGCCGTTCGCGGGGCGTGTGAGCAGCTGGTAACTGCGGCGCGGGTGACCGGGTTCGCTGAGAATGCCGGCGTTGTGGCCGCCGCTGGTGAGCAGAAAGCTGATCTCGGCCGAGGTCTGGTGGTGCAGCTTGAACACGGACTGCCAGGGCGCTATATGGTCGGTGACGGTGCCCACACAGAAGATGGGCGCACGCAGCTTGCTCAGCGACACCGCCCGGCCGTCGACCGGATAGCGGTTTTCGCTCAGGTCGTTGTTCAGGAACAGGCGGCGCAGGTATTGCGCATGCATTCTGGCGGGCATGCGCGTGGCGTCGGCATTCCAGGCCATCAGGTCGTTCACCGGGGCGCGCTCGCCCAGCAGATACTGGTTGACCAGGCGCGACCACAGCAGGTCGTAGGAGCGCAGCATCTGGAACGCGCCCGCCATCTGGTCGGCGCGCAGATAGCCTTTCTGCGTCATCTGCGCCTCGAGCAGGCTGATCTGCGACTCGTCGATGAACAGGGCCAGCTCGCCCGGCTCGGTGAAATCGGTCTGTGCGGCGAACAGCGACAGCGAGGCCAGACGTTCATCGCCGTCGCGTGCCATGGCCGCGGCCGCGATGGCCAGCAGCGTGCCGCCCAGACAATAGCCGGTGGCATGCACTTTCCGCCCCGGCACGATGGCGGCCACCGCATCGAGCGCGGCGCGCCAGCCCAGGTCGATGTACTCATCCATGCCCAGGTCGCGCTCGGCAGCGCCCGGGTTCTTCCAGGAGATGCAGAACACCGTATGACCTTGATCGACGAGGTATTTGATCAGCGAGTTGTGCGGCGACAGATCGAGGATGTAGTACTTCATGATCCACGCGGGCACGATCAGGATGGGCTCGGGGTGGACCTTGTCGGTGGTCGGCGCGTACTGGATCAGCTCCATCAGCCTGTTGCGCAGCACCACCTTGCCGGGCGTGGCCGCCACCTCGCGGCCGGGCCGGAATTGCTCCACGCCCTGGGGCGGCCTGTGCGTGAGCAGCGCATGCACATCGTCCATCAGGTACTGGAACCCTCGCACCAGGTTCAGCCCCCCTTCCCTGGCGGTGCGCTCCAGCACCACCGGATTGGTGGCCAGGTAATTGCCGGGTGAAAGCATGTCCAGCCACTGCTTGGCCCAGAAGGCGGCCAGCCGCTCATGGTGTTTCTCCACGCCCGGCACGCCCAGGGTGGCGGTCTGCCACCAGTGTTGCTGGGCCAGAAAGGCCTGGCTCATGAGGTTGAACGGCCATTGCTGCCAGGCCGGATCCTTGAAGCGGCGGTCCGGTATCGGGTGAGTCTGGGAGCCCGGCGGCTGCAGCGCCGCATAGTAGAGCTGGGCCCACTCCTCCAGCGCCAGCCGCGCGAGCTCGGAGCGCTTGCCGGGGCTGATCGCAAGATTGCACACCCAGTCCGTCCAGGCCAGCAGCTGCGAATGCGGCGAGACCGACATCCAGCGCCGGGCCCACGCGGCACGCGCGGCCTGGTCAAGCTGCTGGCTGCTGCTGGGCGGAACTTCGGCCTGATGGTCAACCATGGTTGCCTCTTTTGCTGCATGGCAATAACGCAACATCTTAGAGTGCAGATGTGTTTACACATATTCAATCCCCACAAAACTTGCGCTGTATCAAGTTGCACCTGGGCCAGGGCAATAGGCCATGGCCGGGGCCGCCCATTGCGCGCGCCGGCGCCGGCAGGCGCTGCAGCGTTTTCCGAATATGTGCAATAATTGAGAGCTTTTTGCGGAAAGTACACCGGGCTGGCTGGTGCGGCTCCCGCAGTTGACCAAAGGAAGATCATGAAAGCAGGCATTCACCCCAACTACCGCGAAGTTCTGTTCGTGGACCTGTCCAACGGCTTCAAGTTCGTGACACGTTCTTGCGTGAACACCAAGGAAACCGAAACCTTCGAAGGCAAGGAATATCCCCTGTTCAAGCTGGATACCTCCTCTGAATCGCACCCCTTCTACACCGGCACGCAAAAGTCGGTGGACAACATGGGTGGCCGCGTGGAGAAGTTCCGCAACCGCTTCGGCAAGAAGTAATTCCTGCTTCTTCGCTAGTAAGGGCAGCCCGGGCAACCGTGCTGCCTTTTCTTTTGCCGCTCCATAGAGCATGGCCGATCCCCGGCCACGGGCCGCGACGCGCGCAATGCTCCTATCATGGGAGCATCAGGCGCTTGCCCCCGGCGCCACCGCTTGACCGGACCGCGCATCTGCGGTCTGCTGCCACAGGATTGATTGTGTGAACCAGCCCACACCCGCCATCGTTGCCCAAAGCGCCGTGCGCCGCCTGCCGCGCTGGGCGCTGCTGTTGCTGTGCCTGGCCTATGTGCTGCCCGGCTTTGTCCTGCGCGGCCCCTGGCGCTCCAACGACATGGAGGCCTTTGGCTATATGCGCGAGCTGGCCCTGGGCCACACCTCCTGGCTGGCCCCGCAGCTTGCGGGGCTTGCACCCAGCATGGACGGCCTGCTGCCCTATTGGCTGGGCGCCTTGTCGCTGCAGGGCCTGGGATGGCTGCTGGGCCCAGAGATGGCCTCGCGCCTGCCTTTCATCGCGCTGCTGGTGCTGACGCTGGCCGCCACCTGGTGGGGCGCCTACTACCTGGCCCGCACCCCTGGCGCTCAGCCCGTGGCTTTTGCCTTTGGCGGCGAGGCCCAGCCCAGCGACTACGCGCGCGCCATGGCCGATGGCGCGCTGCTGGCCCTGGTCGCCAGCCTGGGCCTGGCCCAGCTGTCCCACGAAACCACCAGCTATGTCACGCAGCTGGGCTGCACCGCGCTGCTGTTCTTTGCAGCGTCGGCCATGGCCTATCACCCCAGAAAGTCCGCGGCGGCGCTGATGCTGGGCATGCTGGGCCTGAGCCTGAGCGGCGCCCCGACCATGACCGTGCTGTTCGGCCTGGGCGGCAGCATGATTGCCTTCACCCAGCAATGCTGGGGAGATGCGCCGGGCCGCGCCCACCGCCAGGCCCGCCTCTGGGCCGGCACCTGGCTGGCGGCCACCGTGGCGGCCGCCGCGCTGACCACCGCACTTCAGCAATGGGTCTGGCATCTGGTCGATGCCGCCGGCAACTGGAGCGATCTGCTGCAGCTGCTGCTGTGGTTCTGCTGGCCCGCCTGGCCTCTGGCCCTGTGGACGCTATGGGTCTGGCGCCGCCAGATTGCTCAGCCCGCCCGCAATCCCCACCTGGGCATTGCGCTGCTGTTTGCGCTGGTGCCGGTTGCGGCCTGCCTGAGCAGCCTGCCTGCCGACCGCGCGCTGCTGCTGGGCCTGCCGGCCATCGCCACGCTGGCCGCTTTCGCCCTGCCCACCTTCCGCCGCAGCATCAGCGCGCTGATCGACTGGTTCACGCTGCTGTTCTTCACGGCCTCGGCCATCGCCATCTGGGTGGTGTGGCTGGCTTTCCAGACGGGTTTCCCGTCGAGGATCGCCGCCAATATCGCGCGGCTTGCGCCCCAGTTCGAAGCCAGCATTTCCTGGCCCGTGGTCGTCGTGGCTCTGGCCGCCACGGCCAGCTGGTTTGTACTGGTGGTCTGGCGCACCTCGCGTAACCGCGCCGCCATCTGGAAGAGCCTGGTGCTGCCCGCCGGCGGCGCCACGCTGAGCTGGCTGCTGCTGTCCACCCTCTGGATGGCGCCCCTGGACCATGCGCGCAGCTATGAATTCCAGATGCACCAGCTGGCGGCCCAACTGCTGCAGAACCGGGTCGGCAGCTGCCTGCTGACCTATGGCCTGGGGCGCTCCCAGATCGCGGCCGTGCGCTACTACACCTCCGTGGATACGGCCCTGCTGCGCCACAGCACGCCGGGCCAGTGCGACTGGGCCCTGGTGGATGCCGACCGCTGGGCCGGCGACCACAACCGCAAGCTGCGCCAGGGCTGGTCTGAGGTTTCGCGCATCACCCGTCTGACGGGCCAGAAAGAGGTTCTGATCCTGCTCAAGCACGCCGCCCAATGAAGGGCGAGCTGCAGCATATAGGCCGCCATGCCGTAACCGTGCTGGCCGGCCAGCTGGCCGTGATGGCCTTCGGCACCACCGACACCATCGTGGCCGGCCGTTATTCCGACGCTGCGGTGGCCGCGCTGTCGGTAGGCTCGGCCATTTTCGTGAGTGTCTATGCCTCGCTGATGGGCATTTTCCAGGCCCTGCTGCCCCTGTGGGCCGAGCAGCGCGGCGCGGGCCGGCCGCAGGCCATAGGCCGCTCGCTGCGCCAGTCCATGTATCTATGCCTGCTGGCCTGCATGCTGGGCATGGCCGTGCTGCTCATGCCCGACGCCCTGCTGCGCTGGACCGATGTTCCCGAAGCGCTGCAGCACGAGGTCAAACGCTATCTGGCCGTGCTGGCCTGGGGTCTGCCGCCGGCCCTGCTGTTTCGCATCTACAGCGCCCTGAATCAGGCACTGGGTCATCCCAGGCTGGTGACCTGGCTGCAGCTCTGCTCCCTGCTGCTCAAGGTACCGCTGTCCATCTGGCTCACTTTCGGCGGACTGGGCCTGGACCCCATGGGCGCTGCGGGCTGCGCGCTCGCCACCCTGGTGGTCAACTACACCATGTTCGGCGTGGCTCTGTGGCTGGTGCGCAGCCAGGACCTGTATGCGCCGCTG
>JAFAIY010000115.1 GCA_019236485.1 Comamonas sp.
GTGCACCCGCAGACCATAGAAGTCATACAGACCCGTGCCAAGCCTCTGGCGCTCGAGGTGCTGGTGGTCAACAGCAAGGAGGAATGGGAGGCCGCGCTGGCCGGCGACTTCTTTGCGGCCCTCATCCAGTACCCGGCCTCCAGCGGCTGGGTCACTGACTGGAAGGCCGATGTCGAGACCATACATGCCAAGCACGCGGCGGCGATCGTGGCGACCGACCTGCTGGCCCTGACCCTGCTCACGCCCCCGGGCGAATGGGGTGCCGATATCGTGGTCGGCAACAGCCAGCGCTTCGGCATGCCCATGGGCGCCGGCGGCCCGCACGCGGCCTTCATGGCCTGCCGCGACGAGTACAAGCGCTCCCTGCCGGGCCGGCTGGTCGGCGTCAGCGTCGATGCGCATGGCAAGCCCGCCTACCGGCTGGCGCTACAGACGCGCGAGCAGCATATACGCCGCGAGAAAGCCACCTCCAATATCTGCACCGCCCAGGTGCTGCCGGCCGTGATCGCCAGCATGTACGCGGTCTATCACGGCCCCCAGGGCCTGAGCCGCATCGCCCAGCGGGTGGCGCGCTTCACGGCCATCCTGAGCCGCGGCCTGACCCAGCTGGGCTTCGGCCAGCGCCACCACGGAACGGCTTTCGACACGCTGTGCCTGCATACCCAGGGCGCTACCGATTCGATAGTCGCCCGCGCACTGTCCAGGGGCGTGAACCTGCGCCAGGCCTGGAAGGAATACATCTGCATCAGCCTGGACGAAACCACGACCCGCGCCGATGTTGAGCTGATCTGGAGCATCTTCGCCAGGGATGGTGAAGAGCTGCCCAGCGTGGAGGCCATGGACGAAGGACCGACCTCGCTGATTCCCGAAAGCCTGCAGCGCAGCAGCCGCTATCTGACCCACCCGGTCTTCAACACCCACCATTCCGAAACCGCCATGCTGCGCTATATACGCAGCCTCAGCGACAAGGATCTGGCGCTGGACCGCAGCATGATCCCGCTGGGCTCGTGCACCATGAAGCTCAACGCCACCAGCGAGATGATTCCCATCACCTGGCCCGAGTTCGCCGACGTCCACCCGTTTGCGCCGGCCGACCAGCTCCAGGGCTATGCCGAGCTGGACGCGCAGCTGCGCCGCTGGCTGTGCCAGGCCACGGGCTATGCGGGCATCAGCCTGCAGCCCAATGCGGGCTCCCAGGGCGAATACGCAGGCCTGCTGGCCATCAAGGCCTTTCATGATTCCAAGGGCCAGAACCACCGCAATATCTGCCTGATTCCCAGCAGCGCCCATGGCACCAATCCGGCCTCGGCGCATATGGTGGGCCTGAAAGTCGTGGTCACCAAATGCGACGACAACGGCAATGTGGACCTGGACGACCTGCGGGCCCATTGCGAAAAGCACAGCGCCCACCTGGCTTGCGTGATGATCACCTACCCCAGCACGCACGGCGTGTTCGAGACCCAGGTGAAGCAGCTGTGCGAGCTGGTGCACAGCCATGGCGGCCGCGTCTATGTGGACGGCGCCAATATGAATGCACTGGTCGGCCTGGCCGCGCCCGGGGAGTTCGGCGGCGACGTCAGTCATCTGAATCTGCACAAGACCTTCTGCATCCCCCACGGCGGCGGCGGCCCCGGCGTCGGCCCGGTCTGCGTGGTCGAGGACCTCGTGCCTTTCCTGCCCGGCCATGCCACAGCGGGCATTGCGGGCCAGGTCGGCGCGGTCAGCGCCGCGCCGCTGGGCAACGCGGCCGTGCTGCCCATCAGCTGGATGTATATCCGCATGATGGGCGAGCCCGGCCTGAAGCTGGCGACCGAAACCGCGATCCTGAACGCCAACTACATCAGCGCCCGCCTGCAGCAGCATTTCCCCACGCTGTACGCAGGCGAGCACGGTCATGTGGCCCATGAATGCATTCTGGACCTGCGCCAGTTCAAGGACAGCTGCGGCGTGATGGCCGAGGATGTGGCCAAGCGCCTGATCGACTACGGCTTCCACGCGCCCACGCTGTCCTTTCCCGTGCCCAACACCTTGATGGTGGAGCCCACCGAAAGCGAAAGCCGGCACGAGCTCGACCGTTTCATCGAGGCCATGATCGCCATCCGCGGCGAGATTGCGGCCATAGAAGCCGGCGAGCTGCCGCGGGACGACAACCCGCTCAAGAATGCGCCCCATACCGCGCAAGCCCTGCTGGCCGCCGACTGGACCCATGACTACAGCCGCGAGGCTGCCGCCTACCCCCTGCCCGCGCTGCGCCACAGCAAGTACTGGAGCCCCGTGGGCCGGGTGGACAATGTCTACGGCGACCGCAATCTGTTCTGCAGCTGCGTGCCCATGGACGGCAACGAGGACTAGGGGCTTCCCGGCAGCGCAGCCGCAGTGGCGACCGCCTCAGTTCCCGTAAAAGTGTGCAGCCTTGTTGCCGGCCGCGTACGCGCTTACACTGCGCGTGTTTCCCGCTTACCGGGCCTGCACCCCCATTTGCCTCATGAGCAGCCCTGCCGCCGCCACACCCGATCCCGCCGAAGCCCTGGACATTCTCCCTCTGCACGCACTTCTGGCGCCGGGGACTGCGCCACCGGCACTGGCCACCCAGATCCGCCCCATAGTTCCCGAGGACGACGACCCGCTGCAGGCCCTGGTCGCGGAGCTGCGCAACTACCAGCGCGAGCTGGAGCTGCAGAACGAGGTGCTCAACTACAGCCAGGCCGTGGCCGAAAGCGCCTCGGAGCGCTTCGAGACCTTGTTTGCCAGCATTCCGCTGCCGCTGCTGGTGGTCGATGAATACGATATGGTGGTCCAGGCCAATGCCATGGCCCACCGCGCGTTCCAGCCCACGGAAAAAGACCGGCTGCTGGTCAACTTCAAGCCCTTTGTCCATGCCCAGGACAAGGAGCGCGTGCTCGAGGCCTTCGCCCAGGCCCAGGCCTCGGGCCGCGCCGAGCTCCACGAGGTGGCGTTCGACATCACCGAAGGCCATCAGCTCTGCGGCGATCTGCATGTGGCCGGCGTGGCCGTACCCCAGCAAAGCGGCCCGCCCACTTGGCAATATCTGTGCGCCGTGGTCAATCAAGGCCCTTTGCTGGCCGAGCGCAAGACGCTGCAGGAGCGCAACCAGCAGCTCTACGCCAGCGAGCGGCGGCTGGAATCCGTCATCAATTCGGCGCTGGACGCCATCATCTGCGTCGACAGAAACCAGCGCATCACCGTGTTCAACCCCGCGGCGGCGGCGCTGTTCCTGTGCTCGCCGCAGGATGCGCTGGGCAGCCCGCTGGAGCGCTTTCTGCCCGACGCCTCGCGCGCGCTGGCCTTTGCGCAGCTGACCACCCAGGCCGTGCTCGGCGAGATGACGGGCATGACCGCCAGCGGCCATGACATACCGGTCGAGGTCAGCGTCTCCTTCGAGCACCACAGCAGCGGCGACACCACCACCATTTTTGCGCGCGACCTGACCAGCCGCAAACGCGCCGAAGCCCAGCGCGGAGCGCTGGAAAACCAGCTGCGCGAGTCGCACAAGATGCAGGCCGTGGGCACCATGGCCGGCGGCATTGCGCACGACTTCAACAATATCGTGGGCGCCATCCTGGGCAATGTGGAGCTCGCCAAGGCCGACTGCCTGGACAACCCCGCGGCGCTGGAAAGCCTGCGCGAGATCGAGAAGGCCGGTCGCCGCGCGCGCGACCTGGTGCGCCAGATCCTGACCTTCAGCCGCAACGACAAGCCCGAGCGCCGCCCCGTGCAGATACGCGAGGTCATGCACGACACGGCCAGGCTGCTGCGCGTGTCGCTGCCACCGGCCATAGAGCTGCAGGTGCACGAGCCCGACGCCGACCTGCCCCCGCTCATGGCCGATCCCACGCAGGTGGAGCAGGCGCTGTTCAACCTCTGCAACAACGCCATGCAGGCCCTGGGCGAGGAACGCGGCAGCATCCAGATGAAGGCCTTGTGCGTGGCGCCCGACAGCTATCAATGCGAGCGCATGGGCCTGGCCGTGGCCGAATACATGGTCTTCATGGTCCAGGACTCGGGTCCCGGCATGGATGCGGCCACCCAGCGCCGCATCTTCGAGCCCTTTTTCACCACCAAGCCCGTGGGCCAGGGCACGGGCCTGGGCCTGGCCGTGGTCCATGGCGTGATGCGCACCCACGGCGGCGCCGTGGACGTGCACAGCGAGCCCGGCCAGGGCAGCTGCTTCACGCTGTATTTCCCGCTGGGCGGCATGCCTGCGGAGGCCTCGCCCCCCAGCAGCACGCCACAGGCCGCGCCGCCCGCGGCCCAGCCGCCTGCCGCGGCAGCCGCGCGCCATGTGATGTATGTGGACGACGACCAGGCCCTGGTGTTTCTGTTCCAGCGCCTGCTGCGCCGCCGCGGCTACCAGGTCAGCGGCTTCAACGACCCGCATGCAGCCGTGGCCGCGCTGCGCGACGATCCCGCGCGCTTCGATCTGCTGGTCACCGACTACAACATGCCGGGCTTCAGCGGCGTCGACCTGCTGACCCAGGCCCTGCAGATCAACCCCGGCCTGCCCGTGGCCCTGGCCTCGGGCTATGTGACCGCCGAGATCGAACAGGCGGCGCTGGCCGCCGGCGCCAAGGCCTTGATCCACAAGCCCAATGACGTGCAGGAGTTCTGCGCCACGGTCCACGAGCTGCTGAACCCATGAACCGGCCCGTCTGCCACTACGAGGACGAGTCCCTGCTGGTGCTCGAGAAGCCATCGGGCCTGCTGTGTGTGCCCGGCCGCGGCCCCGACAAGCAGGACTGCCTGAGCCTGCGCGCCCAGCAGCACTGGCCCGATGCGCTCATCGTCCATCGGCTCGACCAGGCCACCTCGGGCCTGCTCATCATGGCGCGCAGCCTAGCCGTGCAGCGCCAGCTGAGCCAAGCCTTCGCCGACCGGCTGGTGCACAAGCGCTATATCGCCGTGGTCGCGGGCCGGCTGCAGGAGTCGCCGGAGAGCGCCGATGACCAGGGCTGGCAGTGCGTAGACCTGCCCATAGCCGCCGACTGGGAGCGGCGCCCGCTGCGCGTCATCGACCACCAAAACGGCAAAAGCAGCCAGACCCTGTGGCGGGTCCTCGCCCATCAGAGCGGCCCCGAGGGCCTGGACTGCACGCGCGTGCTGCTCAGCCCCCTCACGGGCCGCACCCACCAGTTGCGCCTGCACATGGCGGCCCTGGGCCATGCCATGCTCGGGGATGCGCTGTATGCGGGCGAAGCGCTGGCGCGCAGCACGCCGCGGCTGCTGCTGCATGCTGCAGCGCTGGAGTTTGTGCACCCGGTCAGCGGCCAGCCGCTGAGGCTGGAATCCGCGCCCGAGTTTTAATCCGCGTCAAACCCGCGGCAGGCCCGGCATGCACAAAGTTGCTGCGCTGCAACAAAAATAGCACGAAGACGGCAACAACCTTGGCTGGCGCTCTGTTTTTGCGGCCGGCGGCCGCCCGGGCAGATATTTCAAAAAGAAACACGGCTCAAGGCAGGGCCTTGCGGCGCGGGCTGCTATGCAGTGCGTAGCAAAAACCCAGGCGTCACGCCAGCCCCTGCATTCCCTGTTGCCATGGACAACCACTCGTTTAATCTGGCCTTCTTTTCGCGGCCCGTGCTTTGGCGCCGCGTTTCTAGAACGCTTACCGACGTTGAAGGAAGTCCATATGAACGTTCCGTTCCGCATGCAGACCGTTGTTGCAGCCCTGGGCCTGGCCGGCGCTGCCCTGTTCTCCACAGCGCATGCCCAAATCAAGATCGCCATGGTGGTGCCCACGACCGGCCCGCTGACCCAGTACGGCGACATGGTCAAGGAAGGCGCAATGACCGCCGTCGAAATGGCCAATGCGGCCGGCGGCATCGGCGGCAAGAAGATCGAATTGGTGCCCGTGGACGATGCCTGCGAACCCAAGCAGGGCCCTGTGGCCGCCAACCGCGTGGTCAACAGCAAGATTGGCTATGTGATCGGCCCCGTGTGCTCGGGCGCCTCGATCGCCGCCGCTCCCATCTACAACAACGAAGGCGTGGTGGTGGTGACCCCCTCCGCGACCTCGCCCGCGCTGACCGACGGCAAGAACTACCACTTCATCTTCCGCACCATCGGCCGCGATGACCAGCAAGGCCCTGCGGCCGCCAAGTTCATCATCGAGAAGATCAAGCCCAAGAAGGTTGCAGTGCTGCACGACAAGCAGTCCTACGGCCAGGGCATCGCCTCCTCGGTGCGCGACGACCTGAAGAAGGCCAATGTGGCCGTGGCCCTGTTCGAAGGCATCAATGCCGGCGACAGCGACTACTCCGCCGTGATCACCAAGCTCAAGAGCGCGGGCGTGGACTTTGTCTACTACGGCGGCTACCACCCCGAAATGGGCCTGCTGCTGCGCCAGGCCGCCGAGCAAGGCCTTAAGGTCAAGATGATGGGCCCCGAAGGCGTGGGCAACCCCGAAGTCAACGCCATTGCCGGCCCCGCCGTCGAAGGCATGCTGGTGACCCTGCCCGCCGACTTCGCCGCCAACCCCAAGAACGCCGCCGTGGTCAAGGCCTTCCAGGACAAGAAGCGCAATGCTTCGGGTGCCTTCCAGCTGACCTCGTTCGCTGCCGCCCAGTCCCTGCTGGCCGCCATCAAGGCCGCTGGCGACAATCCCGCCAAGGTCGCCGACTGGATGCACAAGTCCAATGTCGACACCGTGCTGGGCCCCGTGTCCTGGAACAAGCAGGGCGACCTGAATTCCTTCGACTTCCAGGTGTTCCAGTGGCATAAGGACGGCAGCAAGTCCATCGCCAAGTAATCCCACCACCGCCTTCCGGAGCGCGTATGGCCCAGGCCGTAGGCCTCCGGATGCTTGCTATCTGGCCCTCGGGCCTTTTCCTGTTTAAACGGTGGCATTGCATGTCAGACTTTTTCCCTCAGCTGATACAACAGCTATTCAACGGGCTCTCACTCGGAGCCATTTACGCCCTGATCGCCATTGGCTACACCATGGTCTACGGCATCATCGGCATGATCAACTTCGCACACGGTGACATCTACATGATCGGGGCCTATATAGGCCTCGTCACGCTTTCGGCCGTCGGCACGCAAAGCGGTCTGCCGGTCTGGGCCATCATCGGCCTGATGCTGGTGGTGGCGGTCTTCGTCACCGGCGTCTATGGACTCGTGGTGGAACAGGTGGCCTACAAGCCCGTGCGGCAGAGCCCGCGCCTGGTGGCGCTGATCTCGGCCATCGGCATGTCCATCTTTCTGCAGAACTGGGTGGCCCTGGGCCAGGGCGCACGCGACATGGCCGTGCCCTCGCTGCTGCCGGGCGCCATCAACTTCAGCATGGGCGGCGGCTTTGAGGTCTTCATCCCCTATACCCGCATCCTGATCATTGTGGTCACGGTGGTGCTGATGGTGCTGCTCACGCTCTACATCAAGCACTCGCGCATGGGCCGCGCCTCGCGCGCCTGCGCTCAGGACATGCACATGGCCAATCTGCTGGGCATAGACACCAACAAGGTGATCTCCTTCACCTTTGTGCTGGGCGCCGTGCTGGCCGCCGTGGGCGGCGTGCTGATCGCGCTGGCCGTGGGCAAGCTCAACCCCTTCATCGGCTTTCTGGCCGGCATCAAGGCCTTCACAGCCGCAGTGCTGGGCGGCATAGGCTCCATTCCCGGCGCCATGCTGGGCGGGGTGATCCTCGGCGTGGCGGAAACCTTCGCCGCAGCCTATATCTCCTCGGAGTACAAGGACATCGTGGCTTTCGGCCTGCTGGTGACGATTCTGATGTTCCGTCCCACGGGTCTGCTGGGCAAACCTGAAGTGGAGAAGGTCTGATGAAATACAGCTTTTCCTCCGCTTTGCGCAATGCGCTGATCGCCGCGGTGATGACGGCCATCGTCGTCGCCCCCATCTTCAGCCTGCACCTGGAGCGCGCCGGGGTGCGCACCATCATCGTCCCCGACTGGCGCATGACGGCCTGGGCCTGCCTGGCGGTGTTTGTGGTGCAGATGCTCAAGCCGCTGCTGGCCGGCAAGCTGCCCAAGCCCAACCTGCCCGCCCTGCCCGAGGTGAAATCCAGCACCCGCCATGTGCTGATCTTCGTGGCGCTGATGATGGCCGCCTCCTGGCCCTTCTTCGCGGGCCGCAACGCTGTGGACATCGCGACGCTGGCCCTGATCTACGTGATGCTGGGCCTGGGCCTGAACGTGGTCGTGGGTTTTGCGGGTCTGCTGGACCTGGGCTTCGTGGGCTTCTATGCCGTGGGCGCCTACACCTATGCGCTGCTGTTCCACTGGGCCGGCTGGAGCTTCTGGGAGGCGCTGCCCTTCGCGGGCCTGGCCTCGGCGACCTTCGGCTTCGTGCTGGGCTTTCCGGTGCTGCGCCTGCGCGGCGACTATCTGGCCATCGTGACGCTGGGCTTCGGTGAAATCATCCGCCTGCTGCTGACCAATCTGACCAGCTTCACGGGCGGACCCGACGGCATCTCCAGCATTCCCAAGCCCACGGCCCTGGGCCTGCCCATGACGCGCTCGCCGCTGACCGAGGGCGGCACCACCTTCCACCAGTTCCTGGGGCTGGAGTTCAACTCCATGCACACGGTGATCTTCGTCTATCTGATGGCGCTGCTGCTGGCCATGGTGACGCTGTTCATCAGCAGCCGCCTGATCCGCATGCCCATAGGCCGCGCCTGGGAGGCGCTGCGCGAAGACGAGATCGCCTGCCGCTCGCTGGGCCTGAACCCCATGAAGATCAAGCTCTCGGCCTTCACGCTGGGCGCCATGTTCGCGGGCTTCGGTGGCGCCTTCTTTGCGGCGCGCCAGGGCATAGTCAATCCCGAATCCTTCACCTTCATCGAGTCGGCCCTGATCCTGGCCATCGTGGTGCTGGGCGGCATGGGCTCCATGCTGGGCGTGATTGTGGCGGCCCTGATCCTGACCGTGCTACCCGAGCTGGCGCGGGAATTCTCGGAATACCGCATGCTGATCTTCGGCCTGGTCATGATTCTGATGATGATCTGGCGCCCTCAAGGCCTGCTTCCCGTGAAGCGCCGCCAAGTGAAGGTGCCCTCATGACACCCTGCTTTACCGCTCTCATTTTGATAACTACAACCACAAGCAGGACAGACGCATGAGCGATTATTTGCTAGAAGTCAACGACCTGTGCATGCGCTTCGGCGGCCTGCTGGCCGTAGACCATGTGGGCTTCAATGTGCGCCCGCAGGAAGTGTTTGCCATCATCGGCCCCAACGGCGCCGGCAAGACCACGGTGTTCAACTGCATCAGCGGTTTCTACCAGCCCTCCAGCGGCTCCATCGTGCTCGACGGGCAGGCCATTGCGGGCCAGAGCAGCCACCATGTCGCCAACCACGGCGTGGTGCGCACCTTCCAGAACGTGCGCCTGTTCAAGAACATGACGGTGCTGGAAAACCTGCTCGTGGCCCAGCACCGCCAGTCGCGCGCCATGCTGCTCGGCGGCCTGTTCAACACCCCCGGCTATCGCCGCGCCGAAGAGGAGAAGATCGAGAACGCGCTCAAATGGCTGGACGTCATGGGCCTGCGCTCCTTCGTCAACCGCGAGGCCGGCAACCTCGCCTACGGCCACCAGCGCCGCCTGGAGATCGCGCGCTGCATGATCACCAAGCCGCGCGTGCTCATGCTCGACGAGCCGGCCGCGGGCCTGAATCCGCAGGAGAAGAAGGACCTGCAGCACCTGATCGACGAGCTGCGCAAGCAGTACGGCGTGGCCGTGCTGCTGATTGAGCACGATATGGGCCTGGTGATGGGCGTGTCCGAGCGCATCCTGGTCATGGAATATGGCAAGCCCATAGCCATGGGCCTGCCCGAGGCGATTCGCAACGATGAACGGGTCATCAAGGCCTATCTGGGAGAGGTCTGATGAGCAAGCATATGCTGGAGCTGGAGCAGGTCTCCACCCATTACGGCGCGATCTGTGCCGTCAACCATGTAAGCCTGCACGTCAACCAGGGCGAAATCGTCACGCTGATCGGCAGCAACGGCGCAGGCAAGACCTCGCTGCTGATGACGGTGTGCGGCAACCCGCGCGCCAGCAGCGGCCGCATCGTCTTCGAGGGCGAGGACATCACCCAGATGTCCACCCACCACATCATGCGCCGCGGCGTCGCCGTCTCGCCCGAAGGCCGCCGGGTCTTCAAGGACCTGACGGTGACCGAGAACCTGCAGATGGGGGGCTTCTTCCTCAACAAGACCGAGATCGCCGACGGCATAGAACATGTGTTCACACTGTTTCCGCGCCTCAAGGAGCGGGCCACGCAGCGCTCGGGCACCATGTCGGGCGGCGAGCAGCAGATGCTGGCCATAGGCCGCGCGCTGATGAGCAAGCCGCGGCTGCTGCTGCTCGACGAGCCCACGCTGGGCCTGGCACCGCTGATCATCGCCCAGATCTTCGAGATCATCCAGACCATTCGCGCCGCAGGCGTGACCGTGTTCCTCGTCGAGCAGAACGCCAACCGCGCGCTGCAGATCGCCGACCGCGGCTATGTGCTGGAAACCGGCAAGGTGGTGCTAGAAGACACGGGCGCCAATCTGCTGACCAATGATGCGGTGCGCAAGGCCTACCTCGGCCATTGAGCCGCCTTCCCGCTGAGCCCAGCCCCGGCCGATGCGAATCGCCCGGGGCTGTTTTTTTTGTCATGAATCGCCCCTAAGATGCGCATATGACCAAGCATTTGACGATTCTGACGGGCGGCTCGCGCGGCATGGGGCTGGCCATGGGCCAGCAGCTGCTGCAAAAAGGCCACCATGTGCTGAGCATCGCGCGCAAGACCAGCCCCGAGCTGGCCGCGTTTGCCGCCACGCCCCAGCAGTTGCTGCAGTGGGAACAGGACCTGGCGCAGAGCGCCACCGCCGCCCAGCGCCTGGCGACCTGGCTGGGCACGCTCAACAGCCGCGACTGGGTCAGCCTCACGCTGATCAACAACGCCGGCACGATCCCGCAGATCGCGCCGCTGTCGCAGCTGCCCGCGGCCGAGATGATCCACGCGCTGCGCGTGGGCCTCGAGGCCCCCATGGCCATGACCGCCGCGTTTCTGGCCGCCACCGAGAACTGGACCCTGCCGCGCAAGGTGCTCAACATCTCTTCGGGCCTGGGCCGCCGCGCCATGGCTTCCCAGGCCAGCTATTGCACGGCCAAGGCGGGCATGGACCAGTTCAGCAGCTGCGTGGCGCTCGAGGAAGCGGCCAAGCCCCATGGCGCGCGCATCGTCTCGCTAGCCCCGGGCGTGATCGATACCGAGATGCAGCTGCAGCTGCGCAGCGCGCAAAGCGGCGACTTTCCCGATGTGGAGCGCTTTGCCCAGCTGCATGCAGCGGGCCAGCTGACTTCGACCCAGGACGCGGCCGCGCGCGTGCTCGCCTGGCTAGACAGGCCCGACTTCGGCGCGCAGGTCGTGGCCGATGTGCGCCAACCCTGAACCGCCATCCCTCACAAAACCATAGCTGCAGGCGCCTGACCATCCAGCGCTTGGGGCCGATTTCCGTTTAAACAGCCCCCGGCGGCCAGTGCAGGGGCTGCAGGTCTGAGCCTGGGCCCCGCCTCCTGAAATCCCGCCCCACTCGCTTTGGCGCGGGCAAGGGCA
Source organism: Comamonas sp. (assembly GCA_019236485.1). Lineage (GTDB taxonomy): Bacteria > Pseudomonadota > Gammaproteobacteria > Burkholderiales > Burkholderiaceae_C > Comamonas. The sequence continues at coordinate 11,576 of JAFAIY010000115.1, forward strand.
TGGCAGAATGGTTCGCCTGTTCCGAAGCTGCGCGACCGCGCTGGGCTTCGGCAGCGCAATCCGCGCCCGTGGGCCACATCGGCGGCGATTCCTGATCGGAACGCCGCCCCAGTGCAAGTCTTTGCAGCAACCCTGCAAAACAGCGCGCGCGACTGCAGCCGGCCATGCTTGTACCGCATGGCAAAGGCCTCTTCGGTAAAGACAAATACCCTCTTGATGGCGGAACCATCGTCCCCGATCATCGAAAAGCCCACCTTCCGTGACCCGGCCCCGGACTCAGGAGCGCTTTAGCTCTGCGGCCCGACGGCCGTCGGCGTCAGCGCCGCTGTGTTGCCACGAGCAATGCGTCGGCGCGGCCGCACACCCCATCCGTCTCTGGAGTTTCTTTTTCATGTTTCGCCAACTGATCACCTGCACCGCCGTGCTTGCCACCGCAGGCCTGAGCTTTTCCGCCGCTGCACAAAGCCCCGCCGCCGACTATCCGAACAAGGCCGTGCGCCTGATCGTGCCCTTCCCTCCCGGCGGCGGCACCGATATCCTCTCGCGCGTGATCTCCAACAAGCTCACCGAGGTCAGCCACTGGACCGTGGTGCCCGACAACCGCGCGGGGGCGGGCGGAACCATCGGCATCACCGAGGCCGTGAAGTCCGCGCCCACGGGCTATGACATGGTGATGGGCCAGAAGGACAACGTGGTCCTGGGTCCCTATCTGTACAAGAACCTGAGCTGGAACCCCACCAGGGACCTGACGCCCGTGGCCCATGTGGCCTACACCCCCATCGTGATCGCCACGGCGGCCAACTCGCCCTACAAGACCCTGGCCGACGTGATTGCCGCGGCCAGAAAGAATCCGGCCAAGATCACCTATGGCTCGCCGGGCAACGGCACCAGCATCCACCTGGCCGGCGTGATGCTGGAGAAGGCCGCGGGCATTGCGCTGACCCATGTGCCCTACAAGGGCTCCAACCCGGCCATGATGGATGCGCTGGCCGGCAATGTGGACCTGCTGGTGTCCTCCGTGCCCTCGGCCATCGCCCAGATCAAGTCCGGCAAGCTGCGCGCGATTGCCGTGACCTCGGCGGCCCGCTCCACTTCGCTGCCCGAAACGCCCACCCTGGCCGAATCCGGCCTCAAGGGCTTCAACGTGAGCACCTGGTATGGCATCTTCATGCCCAGGAACACGCCCACGCCCATCGTCAACAAGGTCAATGCCGAGGTGAACAAGCTGCTGGCCATGCCCGAGGTCAAGGAAGCCATCCTGACCCAGGGCGCCGAGCCCCAGGCCATGAGCGTGCAGGCCTTCGACAAATTCTTCCAGGCGGACTTCAAGGCCAACAAGGCCATCGTCGAGGCTTCCGGGGCGACGATTCAATAACCCCCTGAGCGGCTGCGCCGCTTCCCCCCAAGGGGGACGGCAGCCTCGCAGCGAGGCGGCTCTTGCTCGCAGCCCCTGGGTTGGGACATGCTTGTTTTGAGCACGGCATCCCAAAAAGAAAGACCTCCGGATGGAGGTCTTTTGTGTTTCTGGAGAGCGCTTTTTATTGCCGCCGGGCCGCCCCAAGGCAATAAGCGACCCCTTGGGGGCAGCGGCCACACACGCAGTGGGCAAGCGTGGGGCGCTTTTACTCGCGCACGACCAGCACGGGGATCTTGACGGCACCCAGCACGCGCTGGGTGACGCTGCCCAGCACCAGCTTTTCGAGGCCGCGGCGGCCCTGGGAGCCCATGACGATGAGGTCGGCTCCCACGCTTTCCATGGTGCGCACGATGCCGTCATGGACCGCATGGCCCTCGCCCACCAGGGCGCTCACGTTGACGCCGGCCTGCTGCATGATGTCCTTGACGGCATCCAGGGCCGCATTGGCCTCGGCCGTGGCGGCGCTCAGATACTGGGACTGGCCGTAGGCGAAGTCCGCTCCCACGCCGGTAAAGGGATAGGGATCGACCACATAGACTGCGGTGACGGCGCTGCCGAACACCTTGGCCAGTTCGGCCGCCTTGCGGGCTGCGAGCAGCGAGGGTTTGGAGCCGTCAATGGGAACCAGGATGTGATTGAACATGGTCATGTGCTTCTCCTTCATGCTTGGCAGCGCTGGTTCACGCAGCTGCCGCCGTTTCGATGCAAGCAGTCTGCTCCTATCATGCACCCGCGTATTGACTTGCATCAACCGCATGTCCCTGACTCCAGCCCGGGCCTCGATGGGCGGCACCTCGGCCTGCCTCTGGCCACGGCTTAGGCGCCCTGAAAGCCGTCACGGCGATAGGTCAGCACCAGCGTATCGCGCACGCCGCCGGGCTGCACAGGCTGTATGGGCGTGGTCTCATGAATCATGCGCGCATCGTCGAGCAGCATCACGGACCAGGGCTCGGTCAGGGTAAAGCGCTGGCCGCTGGGGCCAGCGGCCTCGAACACCCGGGTCTCGCCGCCCTTCACGCCCTTGCGTCCCACCAGAATCACCACCACCAGCTCCACGCCGTCGCGGTGCGCGCCCTCGGGCGTAGGCCGTCCTATGCCGTCCGTGGTGTCGATGCGGAACTGGTGCGCCTCCACAAACCAACGCTGGGTCTGGCCTGGCGCGCAGAACACCTGGTCGGACAGCTGCGCCAGCGCCTGCAGCATGCGGCGCCAGGCCGGGCTTTGCACGGTCGCCGGCAACATCGGATCAAACATGCGCTGCATGCCGCCATGCAGGGCGTTGTATTCCACGGGCTGCCAATGGGCACGGTGCGGCACCTGCTCCATCGCCTGCGCCTGCGCCACAAAGCAGGAATGGCGGCGACGCCGGTAGCGTCCGCCGTCCTTGAGAAATGCATCGGGCGGCAGGCCCTGCCAATCGCCGTCCATGGCCTGCAGATCGGCCAGGCTCAGGCCCATCCACTGGGCGAAATCCTCGGGCTGCAGCACGGCATAGCCATGCTCGCGCAGGGAGCTGGCCGCCTGCGCGGCTGCAATATACGGAGGGGAAAACATGATGTGCGCCATAAGTGGGGCAAGCTTACTCCTCGCAGGCGGCGCCCATGGCTGGGCAGCATCAAAATTTGCGCAAGGCTGCAGCGACGAATTCGCATGGATGGCAAAAAAACCGCCTGCATCGCGCGCGGCAATGCAGGCAGTTCAAGCACAGCGCCAGGATCGGGCGTCATGCGGTTCATCACGACAGTGATGGGAGCAAAAATTCCCGGGCCTTACACCAGAGGCAGGCCCACATAGTTCTCGGCCAGCGAGGTCGAACCGGCCACGGAGTTGACGATGTAGTCGAGTTCGGCCTCCTGCACCTTGGTGTTGAACTCGCCCTCGCCGGGGAAGTTGTGCAGCATGGAGGTCATCCACCAGGAGAAGCGCTCGGCCTTCCAGACGCGGCGCAGGCACTGCTCGGAGTAGCGGTCAATGCCGGCTTCGGACTTGTCCTGGTAGTACTCGGTGAAGGCCTGCGACAGATAGCCGACATCGGAAGCCGCGAGGTTCAGGCCCTTGGCACCCGTGGGAGGCACGATATGGGCCGCATCGCCGGCCAGGAACATGCGGCCGAAGCGCATGGGCTCGGTCACGAAGCTGCGCAGCGGCGCAATGCTTTTCTCCAGCGAGGGGCCAGTCACCAGATTGGCGCGGGCCTCGGGATCCAGGCGCTTCTTGAGTTCTTCCCAGAAAGCCTCGTCGCTCCAGTCCTCGACCTTGTCGGTCAGCGGCACCTGCAGGTAGTAGCGGCTGCGCGTGGCGCTGCGCTGGCTGCACAGCGCAAAGCCGCGCTCGGTATTGGCATAGATCAGCTCTTCGGAAACCGGCGGCGTGTCGGACAGCAGGCCCAGCCAGCCGAAGGGATAGACTTTCTCGAAGGTCTTGATCTTGTCCTTGGGCGCGCTGGCGCGGCAGATGCCGTGGAAGCCGTCGCAGCCCGCGATGAAGTCGCACTCGATCTCGTGCACCTGGCCGTCTTTTTCGTAGCGCACCCTGGGCTTGTCGCTCTCAAAGTCGACTGGCTGCACATGGCTGGCCTCGTAGACCGTGGTCAGGCCTTCGGCCGCGCGCACCTCCATCAGATCGCGCGTCACCTCGGTCTGGCCGTAGACCATCACGCGCTTGCCGCCCGTCAGGCCGTGCAGGTCGATGCGGTGGCGCTGGCCCTTGAACAGCAACTCGATGCCGTCGTGCGGCAGGCCTTCCTCGTTCATGCGCTTGTCGGCGCCGGCCTGCTTGAGCAGATCGACGGTCACCTGCTCCAGCACGCCGGCGCGGATGCGGCCCAGCACGTAGTCGGCGCTGCGCTGCTCGATGATGATGTTGTCAATGCCCGCCTTGTACAGCAGTTGTCCCAGCAAAAGACCCGAGGGACCTGCACCAATGATGGCTACTTGTGTACGCACGATATGTGCCTCCTTGTTATGGCTCAAAAACTGGCCACCCAGCGCGCGCTGCACAGCTGATCTGGCTCAAGCGCAAGATTAAGTTTTGTGCTGCGCCAGGGCACAGAGGCGTTCGCGCTGTTTGCGCGATAATCGCGCAAACAAGCCGATAATCGCGCAAAACACTTTCACCACCCGACCATGACCGAGCGCAGCATCGCCCCCGCCGACTTCATTGCAGGACTGGCCAAGGGCCTGGCCGTGCTGGAGAGCTTCGATACCGAGCGCCAGCGCCTGAACGCCACCATGGCGGCCGAGCGCGCCAGCATCACCCGCGCGGCCGCCAGGCGCCATCTGCTGACCCTCGCCCACCTCGGCTATCTGGAAACCGACGGCAGCTATTTCTGGCTCGCGCCCAAGGTGCTGCGCCTGTCGGGCAGCTATCTGGCATCGGCGCGACTGCCGCGCATCGTCCAGCCCGTGCTGCACCGCCTGGCGGCCCAGACCGGGCTCTCCTATTCCTGCGTGGTGCGCGAAGGTCCCGAGGTTGTGATCGTGGCGCGCAGCGCGGTGCATGAACAGGGCGAGCGGCTGATGGCCCACGGCCTGCATCTGGGCACGCGCCTGCCCGCCCATGCGACCTCCACGGGCCGGGTACTGCTGGCCGCGCTCTCGCCCGCCGAACTCGACGCCTGGCTGTCCAGCTACGACCTGCCCAAGCTCACGGCGCATACGGTGACGGATATCGCGGCGCTCAAGGCCGTGCTCGACGAGGTGCGCCGCCTGGACTACTGCCTGGCCCAGGAAGAGCATGAACTGGCCATCCAGGCCGTGGCCGTGCCGCTGCGCAATATGCAGGGCCGCACCGTGGCCGCGCTGAATATGGTGGCCTCGTCGCGGCGCATGAGCCCGCAGGTCATGCAGCGCGAAATCCTGCCGCTGCTGCAGGAAGCGGCCAGAACCCTGCGCCC
>JAFAIY010000152.1 GCA_019236485.1 Comamonas sp.
CGGATCGTCGAGGCGCACATAGATGCCGGGCGCGCCGGCCACGCGGTGGCCGGTGACGCCGAAGTGGTCCAGCGTGCGGATCACGGCGTCCTCGAGCCGGTACACATATTCCTTGACGAAATAGCCCAGGCGCTGCAGGTCCAGCAGCGGATAGGCCACGACCTGGCCGGGGCCATGATAGGTGACCTGGCCGCCGCGATTGGTGGCCACCACGGGGATCTCGCCGGGGCTCAGCAAATGGTCGCTTTTGCCGGCCAGCCCCTGTGTGAAGTGCGGTGAGTGCTCGCAAACCCAGAGCTCGTCGCGGGTTCCCGCATCGCGGGTGCGCGTGAACTCCTGCATGGCGACTACCGTGGCTTCGTAGCCGGTGCGGCCCAGGATGCGCAGATCCATGGGCGCGGCCAGGGCTGAGCTCACAGCACCACCTTGACCAGCGGGTGCGAGGTCAGGGCGCGGTAGGTGTCGTCCAGCTGTTCGCGGCTGGTGGCGGTGATGGTGATGGTCACGCCCAGGTATTTGCCGCCCGAGCTGGGGCGCAGCTCGATGGTGGTGGCATCGAAATGGGGGTCGAACTTCTCGGCGATCTTGGTAATCTCGTGCACCAGATGCTCGTCCTTGAGGCCCATGACCTTGATCGGGAACTGGCTCGGGTACTCGATCAGCGAGTCCTTGCGCGGATCTTCCGCGGACCCGTTCTCATTGGCGGAGGAGGTGCTGGGTGTGGAGTCGTTCATGGTGATATCCCGTTGCTGGCTTGTAATCCGAAGCGCTCCTGCTTCAGGAGTGCTGCTATGGCAAAGATTGTGCGCCACGCCCGTGTGGCACGCGCGCGTAGGCCTTAATCCGTGCGGGCAGGCCATGCCCGAGGGGCTCAAAGTCCCCTGGGGGTGGCGGGCAATTCCGGGCTTTCCGTCATTCGACTGAGGCACACTTGCGCCGCGCCGAAGCCCGGGCCGGCGATTGTTGGCCTGCAGCGACAGCCGCGCAATTTGTTCAAAGACCTTTTGCTCATGACGGTATCAACCCCTATCGATCGTCGGGGGTTTTTACTTATAATCGGAGGCTTTGTAAAAAAGTCTTGCTCGGTTCTGGTCAGTGGTGCGAAAGAAAACATGACGAAGATGCCCGCTGATTACCAGGATGAGGACGAAGTTGAAGACTTCAAGCCCCTGACGGCACAAGAAGCCTCGGCATGGCGTGCGCGCTTTCCGCAGGTTTCGGTCTGGCGCATGGTTGCGGTCCAGGCAGTCGTCGGAGTCATCGTGGCCTTGCTGGCCTGGCTGGTGACGGGGCGTGCGGCGGCCGGATGGTCGGCGGGCTATGGAGCTTTGTCGGTGGTACTGCCGGCGGCTTTGTTTGCAAGAGGTGTGGTGCGTCAGCGGCCGGGAGGTGCCGGGGCGGCCATGGCAGGAATTTTCGGTTGGGAACTGGTCAAGCTGGTGCTGTGCATCGCCATGTTGGCGGCTGCGCCCAAGCTGGTGCCCAATCTGAGCTGGCTGGCTTTGCTGGTCGGCCTGATAGTCGTAATGAAAACGTATTGGATTGCGCTTCTGGTGCGGTCCGGTGTCCAAAAAACCGATTGATATTTGAGAGAAGTTGACGATGGCCGCAGAAGAGCACGCACCAACGGCAAGTGAATACATCGTTCACCACTTGCAGCACCTCCAGAACATCAAGCAGAAGTCCATCGTGGACTTTTCCGTGATTAATCTGGACTCCATCACCGTCAGCGTCGTGCTGGGTCTGCTGGGTCTGTTCGTGATGTGGCTGGCCGCTCGCAAGGCTACTTCCGGCGTGCCGGGCCGCTTCCAGGCCGCCGTGGAAATGCTGGTCGAGATGGTGGACAACCAGGCCAAGGCCAATATCCACAACGCTCAATCGCGCAAGTTCATCGCTCCCCTGGCTCTGACCGTGTTCGTCTGGATTTTCATGATGAACGCCATGGACATGCTGCCCGTGGACCTGCTGCCTTACCTGTGGCAAGGCGCAACCGGCGACCACCACGCTTATCTGCGTGTCGTGCCCACGGCCGACCTGTCCACCACGCTGGGCCTGTCGACCGGCGTGCTGGTGCTGTGCCTGATCTACTCCGTGAAGATCAAGGGCCTGGGCGGCTGGACCCACGAACTGGTGACCGCTCCGTTCGGCACCTCGAAGAATCCGATTTTTGCTGTGATCCTGGGTGTCGTGAACCTGGCTATGCAGATCATTGAATACGTTGCCAAGACCGTGTCGCATGGCATGCGACTGTTCGGCAACATGTACGCTGGTGAGTTGGTGTTCATGCTGATTGCCCTGATGGGTGGTGCGGCGGCTATGTCGCTCTCTGGTGTGTTGCTCCCTGTGGGGCACATCATTGCAGGCTCTATCTGGGCGATCTTTCACATTCTGATCATCACCCTGCAGGCCTTCATTTTCATGATGCTGACGCTGATTTACCTCGGCCAGGCACATGAAGCTCACTGACCTTTCCCTTTCAATTCAACTTTCCTTTAATCCCTAGGAGTCATCATGGAAAACGTTCTCGGTCTCGTCGCTCTGGCTTGCGGTCTGATTGTTGGTCTGGGCGCTATCGGCGCTTCGATCGGTATCGCCCTGATGGGTGGCAAGTTCCTGGAATCCTCGGCACGTCAGCCTGAGCTGATCAACGAACTGCAAACCAAGATGTTCATCTTGGCCGGTCTGATCGACGCCGCCTTCCTGATCGGTGTTGCTATCGCCCTGCTGTTCGCTTTCGCCAACCCCTTCCAACTGGTGGCCTAAGCTCCGTTCAACGCCCTAAATAGAAAGGTGTTGCCGTGAGTATCAACGCGACCCTGTTCGTTCAGCTCGGTGTTTTCCTGGTCTTGGCGCTGTTCACGATGAAGTTCGTGTGGCCCCCGATCGCGAAGGCACTGGATGAGCGAGCCCAGAAAATCGCCGATGGCCTCGCTGCTGCCGACAAGGCCAAGACCGAACTGACCGCTGTCAACAAGCGCGTCGAACAGGAATTGGCCCAGACGCGCAACGAAACAGCTTCGCGGCTTGCGGACGCCGAACGCCGCGCCCAGGCCATCATCGAAGAGGCCAAAGCCCGCGCGACAGAAGAAGGCAACAAGATTGTTGCTGCTGCCCGCGCCGAAGCCGAGCAGCAAGCCGTTGCCGCCCGTGAAGCCCTGCGCGAGCAAGTGGCTGCACTGGCTGTCAAGGGTGCCGAGCAGATCCTGAAGAAGGAAGTCAATGCTGGCGTCCACGCTGATCTGCTGAACCGCCTCAAGACAGAGCTGTAAGGAAAGCAAAAATGGCAGAACTCGCCACCATTGCCCGCCCTTACGCCGAAGCATTGTTCAAAGCCTGCGCCGACAAGGGCGCAGATTTGAGCAGCACTGTCGCTTGGGTGGAGGAATTGGCGGCGATTGCCGCCAATCCGCAATTGCGCCAACTGGCCGACAACCCGAATGTGAGCGGCACCCAGGTGTTCGATCTCATCACGGGTGTGGTCAAGTCGGCATTGCCCGAGTCCGCACGCAACTTTCTGCGTGTGATTCTCGAAAACGGCCGTCTGGACGCGCTGCCCGAAGTGGCAGCTCAGTTCCGCAGCCTCGTGAACAGCAAGAGCGGCTCTTCGGATGCCGTGGTGTTCAGCGCTTTCCCCATTGCGGATGCAGCGCTGGCCGAGCTGGGCGCTTCGCTGGAAAAGCGCTTTGGCCGCAAGCTGAACCTCACTGTGCAGCAGGATGACTCGCTGATCGGTGGCGTTCGCGTCGTGGTGGGCGACGAGGTGCTCGACACCTCCGTCAAGGCCCGTCTGGAACAAATGAAAGCGGCCCTCACCGCGTAATGCGCGCTTGAGGTCTCGGCTAACACACAAGAAAGAAGGAAAGAGTCATGCAACTCAATCCCGCAGAAATTTCTGAACTGATTAAGAGCCGCATCGAAGGGCTGGCTGCTAGCACTGACGTCCGCAACCAAGGTACCGTGGTTTCGGTGACCGACGGTATCGTGCGCGTGCACGGCCTGTCGGATGTGATGGCTGGCGAAATGCTGGAGTTCCCCGCCGGTGCCGATGGTCAGCCCACCTTTGGTCTGGCCCTGAACCTGGAGCGCGACTCCGTCGGCGCCGTGATTCTGGGTGCTTACGAGCACATCGCCGAAGGCAACACCGTCAAGTGCACCGGCCGTATCCTGGAAGTGCCCGTGGGTCCCGAGCTGGTCGGCCGCGTGGTGAACGCCCTGGGTCAGCCCATCGACGGCAAGGGTCCGATCAACGCCAAGATGACCGACGTGATCGAAAAGGTCGCTCCCGGTGTGATCGCGCGTCAATCCGTGGACCAGCCTCTGCAGACCGGTATCAAGTCCATCGACTCCATGGTGCCCGTGGGCCGTGGCCAGCGCGAGCTGATCATCGGTGACCGTCAGACCGGCAAGACTGCCGTGGCCATCGACGCCATCATCAACCAAAAGGGTCAAGGCGTTACCTGCGTGTACGTGGCGATTGGTCAGAAGGCTTCTTCGATCAAGAACGTGGTGCGCGCTCTGGAACAAGCCGGCGCGATGGAATACACCATCGTCGTGGCTGCTACCGCCTCCGAATCCGCTGCCATGCAGTACGTGTCGGCCTACTCGGGCTGCACGATGGGCGAATACTTCCGCGACCGCGGCGAAGACGCGCTGATCGTTTATGACGATCTGTCCAAGCAGGCCGTGGCCTACCGTCAGGTTTCGCTGCTGCTGCGCCGTCCTCCCGGACGTGAAGCTTTCCCCGGCGACGTGTTCTATCTCCACAGCCGTCTGCTGGAGCGTGCCGCTCGCGTGAACGCCGACTACGTCGAAGCCTTCACCAAGGGTGAAGTCAAGGGCAAGACCGGTTCTCTGACCGCTCTGCCTATCATCGAAACTCAAGCTGGCGACGTGTCCGCTTTCGTTCCCACGAACGTGATTTCGATTACCGACGGCCAGATCTTCCTGGAAACCAGCCTGTTCAACGCTGGCGTGCGTCCCGCTATCAACGCCGGTATCTCCGTGTCCCGCGTGGGTGGTTCCGCTCAGACCAAGGTGGTGAAGGGCCTGTCCGGCGGTATCCGTACCGACCTGGCTCAGTACCGTGAACTGGCTGCGTTCGCGCAGTTCGCTTCCGACCTGGACGACGCTACCCGCAAGCAGCTGGACCGCGGCGCCCGTGTGACCGAACTGCTCAAGCAGGCTCAGTACTCGCCCCTGTCCACCGCTCTGATGGCCGCTTCGCTGTTCGCAGTGAACAAGGGCTTCATGGACGACATCGAAGTCAAGCAAGTGCTGGCCTTCGAAGCCGGCGTGCACCAGTTCCTGAAGACCAGCCACGGTGCTCTGCTGGATCGCCTGAACGAAAAGCGTGCTTTCGACAAGGAAGGCAAGGACGAAGCTGAACTGACTGCAGCCATTACTGCATTCAAGAAGTCCTTCGCTTAATACCGGCGAGGAGTCATCATGGCAGCAGGTAAGGAAATACGCGGCAAGATCAAATCGGTGGAAAACACCAAGAAGATCACCAAAGCCATGGAAATGGTGGCCGCATCCAAAATGCGCAAGGCGCAGGACCGGATGCTGGCAGCTCGTCCATACAGCGAAAAAATCCGCAACATTGCAGCCCATCTTGGCGAAGCCAACCCTGAATACGTGCATCCGTTCATGCAAGTGAACGATGCCAAGAAGGTCGGCGTCATCGTGGTGACGACCGACAAGGGTTTGTGCGGCGGCATGAACACCAACGTGTTGCGTATCGTCACCAACAAGTTGCGCGAACTGCAGGATGCGGGCATTGCGACAGATGCAGTGGCCATTGGCGGCAAGGGACTGGGTTTCCTGAACCGTGTCGGTGCCAAGGTGGTCTCCCACGCTACAGGCCTGGGCGACACCCCTCACCTCGACAAGCTCATCGGGCCGGTCAAGGTGCTGCTGGACCAATATGCTGAAGGCAAGCTGAGCGCGGTGTACCTCTCGTACACCAAGTTCATCAACACCATGAAGCAGGAGTCGGTGGTGGAGCAGCTGCTCCCCCTGTCGTCCGAAAAAATGCAAGCCGAGAAGACGGGTGCATCGTGGGAATACATCTACGAGCCGGATGCTCAGAGCGTCATCGACGATCTGCTGCTGCGCTACGTCGAATCCCTCGTGTACCAGGCTGTTGCGGAAAACATGGCGTCCGAGCAATCGGCGCGCATGGTGGCCATGAAGGCCGCAACCGACAACGCCGGCAACGTCATCAGCGAGTTGAAGCTGGTCTACAACAAGACGCGTCAGGCAGCGATCACGACCGAGTTGTCGGAAATCGTGGCGGGCGCAGCCGCTGTGTAAACGGCTTTAACGAACAAACAGATTGGAGCAAAAAATGGCTCAAGTACAAGGCAAGATTGTTCAATGTATCGGCGCCGTGGTGGACGTGGAATTTGCCCACGGCCAGGTGCCCAAGGTGTATGACGCCTTGAAGCTGGAAGGTTCGGCCCTGACCCTGGAAGTTCAGCAGCAACTGGGCGACGGCGTGGTGCGTACCATTGCCCTGGGTTCCTCGGACGGCCTGAAGCGCGGTCTGATGGTCACCAACACCGGCAACCCCATCACCGTGCCCGTGGGTCCCGCGACCCTGGGCCGTATCATGGACGTGCTGGGCAACCCCATCGACGAACGCGGTCCCGTGGACCAGTCGCTGACGGCCGCCATCCACCGCAAGGCTCCTGCCTACGACGAACTGTCGCCTTCGCAGGAACTGCTGGAAACCGGCATCAAGGTGATCGACCTGATCTCTCCTTTCGCCAAGGGCGGCAAGGTGGGTCTGTTCGGTGGCGCCGGTGTGGGCAAGACCGTGAACATGATGGAGCTCATCAACAACATCGCCAAGGGCCACGGTGGTCTGTCGGTGTTCGCTGGTGTGGGCGAGCGTACCCGTGAGGGCAACGACTTCTATCACGAAATGTCGGACGCCGGCGTGGTGAACCAGGCCGATCTGGGCGCTTCCAAGGTGGCCATGGTTTACGGCCAGATGAACGAGCCCCCAGGAAACCGTCTGCGCGTGGCGCTGACCGGCCTGACCATGGCCGAAGCCTTCCGTGACGAAGGCAAGGACGTGCTGTTCTTCGTGGACAACATCTACCGCTACACACTGGCCGGTACCGAAGTGTCCGCTCTGCTGGGCCGTATGCCTTCCGCCGTGGGCTATCAGCCTACTCTGGCCGAAGAAATGGGCAAGCTGCAAGAGCGTATCACCTCGACCAAGGTGGGCTCGATCACTTCCATCCAGGCCGTTTACGTGCCTGCCGACGACTTGACCGACCCTTCGCCTGCCACGACCTTTGCTCACTTGGACTCCACCGTGGTGCTGTCCCGTGACATCGCTTCGCTGGGTATCTACCCCGCCGTGGATCCGCTGGATTCCACCAGCCGCCAGCTGGACCCCCAAGTGGTGGGCGAAGAGCACTACAAGGTGGCTCGTCAAGTGCAGAACACGCTGCAGCGCTACAAGGAACTGCGCGACATCATCGCGATTCTGGGCATGGACGAACTGGCTCCGGAAGACAAGCAGACCGTGTCCCGCGCTCGTAAGATCCAGCGTTTCCTGTCGCAGCCTTTCCACGTGGCCGAAGTGTTCACCGGCGCTCCCGGCAAGTACGTTCCTCTGGCCGAAACCATCCGTGGTTTCAAGATGATCGTCAACGGCGAAGCCGACCACCTGCCCGAGCAGGCCTTCTACATGGTTGGTACCATCGACGAAGCCTTCGAGAAGGCCAAGAAGCTGGCCGCCTAACTGGCCCACACCCCTTGAGCGACTTTGTCGCTTCCCCCTCTCTTTCAGGAGGGGGACGACACCGTCGCTTCGGGGCGGCCCTTGCTCGGTGTCTCTGAGTTGGGTCGTGTGAGTTTTAGGAACTAGCCTCAACCTTTTCCAAGGAGCAAAGATGAACACCATCCACGTTGATGTGGTCAGTGCCGAAGAGTCCATCTTCTCCGGTGAAGCGCGCTTTGTCGCCTTGCCCGGTGAAGCGGGCGAGTTGGGCATTTATCCCCGCCACACACCGCTGATCACCCGCATCAAGCCGGGTTCGGTGCGCATCGAAATGCCCGACGGCAGCGAAGAGTTCGTCTTCGTGGCCGGCGGCATTTTGGAAGTGCAACCCCACTGCGTGACCGTGCTGTCCGACACCGCCATCCGCGGCAAGGATCTGGACGAGCAAAAGGCCAATGAGGCCAAGCACGCGGCCGAAGAAGCCTTGAAGAACGCCAAGAGCGAGCTGGACATTGCGCGCGCGCAGTCCGAGCTGGCCGTCATGGCGGCCCAGATTGCCGCTCTGCGCAAGTTTCGCCAGAAGCGTTGATCTTCCGCTGCGCAGCGCCCATGCGGGCGCCTGCAGTGAAAAAAGCCACCGGATCGCTCCGGTGGCTTTTTGCTTTGTGGCCGGCATCAGGCGCAGATGGCAAAAAGGCTTGGGCGTCGGCCCAAGCCTTTGGTCTGCTCAAGCCGCGGCTCAGTTGTTGCAGGCGGCCTGATAGGCGTAGATCACGGAGTTGTCCTTGGGGTCCACATGGCGGGACTTGCGGATCACGGCCTTGCTGGGGTCGTCGCACATGGCACGCGCCTGGGCTTCGCACTTCTTGGGATCATCGACCTTGAGCTTGCAGCTCAGCACATAGTCGTATTCGTCGGGCGTTTCGGCGCCCTTGGGCAGGATGGACGAGCAGGCACTCAGCGCCAGGGCCGAGCTGATGATGGCAAGAGAGAGCAAAGATTTCTTCATGCTGTGGTGCTTTCTTTGGAAAATACGGCTGTCTCGAAACTAACACAGTCACCGGCGGCAAGCGGGCTGGCGGCGCAGGACTGGCCGCTATTTTTGCAATCATCCAACAGCTTTGCTGCACATCGCCGCCTGGC
>JAFAIY010000179.1 GCA_019236485.1 Comamonas sp.
CGGCGGATGAACTTGACGATGTCGGCCTTGCCGTCGTAATCGATGGTCTCGCCTTCGCCCTCGATGAATTCCTCGGGCTGGCCCGGCAGGGTGTCGCGCTTCTGGCGGAAGAAGGCGCGCTTGCCGGGCTCGGCCACGATCACGCCGTACTGATAGCCCTCGGCATCCTGGCGCACATCCAGCTGGGTGCCGCGCAGCACGATGGTGCCCTTGGTCATCACCACATTGCCGGTGAACACGCTGGTCTGCTGGAGTTCGTCGTGGCGCAGCGCATCGGCCTCGATGTTCATGGGTTTGGCGCTGTCGGCCTTTTCGGCGAGGGCCATGCCGGTCGCTGCCGCCAGAGCGCAGGCCAGCACAAGAGGAAAAAGTCGTTTTTTCATGGAAGGCACGTTTCTTGCATCCATTGTAGTCATTCCCTTTTTAAGGCTGCCATGAAAATCACCCATAAAAAAGCCCGCGCTGGCGGCGGGCTGCTCCGGCATACAGCGCCAGCGGCGCCGCGGCCGCTCAGGCCTTGCGGCTGGAGGCGATCAGCGCGTTGACCACGCGCAGCACGTTCTCCATATTGCCGGCCTTGGTGCCGTCCGTATAGTAGCGGCCGGCCACGCCCATGGCAGGCACGCCTTCGACGTCGTACTCGTTCTGCAGCTGGGTGGCCTTGCGCACCTGGTTGGCCACGGTAAAGGAGTTATAGACCTCCTTGAACTTGGCCAGATCCACGCCCTGCTTGCCGATCCATTCAAAGATCGCATCGTCGGTTGCCAGGCGGTTGCGCTCCACATGGATAGCGCGGAACACCTTGACATGCAGCGTGGGCAGCAGGTTCATGCCTTCCAGCGCGAAGTACAGCTTCTGCTGGGGCACGAAGCTGGCATTGAAGGCCACGGGAATGCGGTGCACCACCACGTCGGCGGGCACGGACTTGGCCCAGGCTTCGAACTGGGGCTCGAACGCATTGCAATGCGGGCAGCTGTACCAGAAAAATTCGATCACCTCGACCTTGCCAGCGGGAGCGCTGACGGTCGCAGGCTTGCCGAGCTTGGCGTAGTCCTTGCCTTCCTTGAAGCCTGCGGCCTGGGCCCAGCTGGAGGAGGTGCCCAGCGTCAGCGCGCTGGCAGCGGCAGCCGAAGCAGCCAGGGAAAAATCGCGGCGTTTCATCTCAACAAACTCCTTGAGTTCAAGTCTGCAATATCTGAGGCGCCTGCCTCGCAAAAGTTCAACCGGTACACCCCAAGCAAGAGACGGCCAGCAAGGGCCGCCCCGCAGCAAGGGCCGTCGTCCCCCTTGAGGGAAGGCGCGCAGCGCGCCTCAGGGGATAGCCTTATTTCGCCGCCCGCACCAGCGTGGAATCCACGCCGGCGCCGTCGAGCTTGCCCTTGAGCTGCTCGGCGTCGTCACGCTTGCCGAACGGGCCCACGCGCACCCGGAACACGGTGATGCCGTTTTGCTCGCGTTCGCTGATGCGGGCCTCCCAGCCCAGCATGGCCAGCTTGGCGCGCTGGGCCTCGGCCTCGTTCTGGCGGCGGAAGGCGCCGGCCTGCACAAAGTAGTTGAAGGCCGAATCCGCGGATTGGGCCGCCTGGGCGGCTTTTTCCTTCTCGGCTCTGGCCTTCTCGGCCTTGTCGGCGGCTGCCGAGCGCTCCTTGACCAGATCGCCCAAGGGATCGGCGGAAGCCGGCTTGCTGGGCTTGTCGGGCTGCGCGGCGGGAATGGTGACAGGAGTACTCACTCCGCCCGTGGCCGTCGACGGGGCAGGCGTCGTGGCGGGCGGCTGCTCCGTGCCCGCATCGCTGGGCGCAACGGGAGCGGCGACGGGCGGCGGTGCGGGCTGGCGGCTTTGCAACGGGGCATTGGGGTCCCAGTTCTTGTTGCGCTCGGCCTCGGCCGCATCACGCTCGGTGTTGTTGCCGCCCTTGTTCAGAAAAGGCACCGGCACCTTGGTCACGTAGATGGCCACGGCCAGGGCTGCGGCCAGGCCGATGACCATGCCAAAGATCAGCCCCAGTATGGTGCCGCCGCGTTGCTGCTGCTTCATATGTCGCTTTGTTTCCGCTTCAGGCTTCAGTTACATACGCTCGGGTGCATTCACACCCAGCACCGCCAGACCATTGTGCAACACCTGGGCGGTGGCGGCGACCAGGGCCAGGCGCGCCAGCTTGAGCTTCTCGTCGTCGACCAGAATGCGCTCGGCGTCGTAATAGCTGTGATAGCTGGAGGCCAGATCGCGCAGGTAGAAGGTCACGTCGTGCGGGGCATTGCCGTCGGCGGCGGCCGTCAGCATCTCGGGGTACTTGGCCAGCAGCAGCATCAGGGCCTGTGCCTGCGGGCCTTCGAGCGCCGACAGGTCCACGTTCTTCAGGGCCTCGACGCTGGCGCCGCCCTGCTCCTGCCAGCCGCGCAGCACGGACTGGATGCGCGCATGGGCGTACTGCACGTAGTACACGGGGTTGTCGTTGTTCTGGGCCACGGCCAGGTCCACGTCGAAGGTGTACTCGGTGTCGGGCTTGCGGCTCAGCAGGAAGAAGCGCACGGCGTCCTTGCTGGTCCACTCGATCAGGTCGCGCAGCGTCACATAGGAGCCTGCGCGCTTGCTGATCTTGACCTCTTCGCCATTGCGCACCACACGCACCATGGTGTGCAGCACATAGTCGGGATAGCCCACGGGAATGCCCACGTCGGCGGCCTGCAGGCCGGCGCGCACGCGCGCGATGGTGCCGTGGTGGTCCGTGCCCTGGATGTTCACGACCTTGGTAAAGCCGCGCTTGAACTTCTGGATGTGATAAGCGACATCGGGCACGAAGTAGGTGTAGTTCCCGTCGGTCTTGCGCATCACGCGGTCCTTGTCGTCACCGTAGTCGGTGGACTTGAGCCACAGCGCGCCGTCCTGCTCGTAGGTATGGCCGTTGGCGATCAGGCGCTGTACCGCATCCTCGACATAGCCGTTGGTGTAGAGGCTGGACTCCAGGTAGTACTGGTCGAACTTGAGGTTGAACGCCTGCAGATCCTTGTCCTGCTCGTTGCGCAGATAGGCCACGGCAAAGTTGCGGATGTTCTCGTAGTCCTCGACATCGCCGTTGGCCGTGAATTCGCGGTCGTCGGCCTTGACGGTTTCCTTGGCCAGGAAGGCGTTGGCGATGTCCTGAATGTAGTCGCCGTTGTAGAAGTTCTTGGCCAGCGGATTCTCGCTGTCTGTGGGCCAGCATTCGTCGCCGGGCTTGAAGCCCTTGGCGCGCAGCTGCGTGCTCTTGGTCAGGGTGTCGATCTGCACGCCCGCGTCGTTGTAATAGAACTCGCGGTGCACCTTCCAGCCCTGGGTGGCGTAGAGGTTGCTGATGGCGTCGCCGATCGCGGCCTGGCGGCCGTGGCCCACGTGCAGCGGGCCCGTGGGGTTGGCCGAGACGAACTCGACCAGGATGTTCTCGCCGCGGTCGGCCTGGTAGCCGAACTTCGCTCCTTCGGCCAGCACCTCGCGCACCACCTGCTGCTTGGCGGCGGGCTTGAGGCGGATGTTGAGGAAGCCCGGGCCAGCGATTTCGATGGCATCCACCCATTGCTGGAAGGCAGCTGTAGCCTCCAGCGCCGTCTTGAGCTGTTCGCCCAGGGCACGCGGGTTGGCCTTCAGAGGCTTGGCCAGCTGCATGGCCGCCGTGCAGGCGAAGTCGCCATGGGCTGCCACTTTGGGGTTTTCAAACGCAGCGCGTGCGCCGGCGCCGGGCGAGAGTGTTTCGAGCTCGCCAGCCAGAGCTGCGAGCAATTCCTGTTTGACGGAGAGCATCGGGGGATTTTACGTGGCTGCCCCGATCCGCGCAGCCAAGCTGGATTGCGTGCACGCAACAAGTGGTTGCGGCAGACCCGATTACATGCCGCGCGCCCAGAAGATGGCGATCACGGCGATCACCGGAATCACATGGCCCTGCCACATCACCCATTTGCGGGTTTGGGCGATTTCTGCGGCTGCGGGCAGCTGGCCGCCGGCATCCAGAGCCTTCTTCCAGCGGCGGAAAGTGAAAGTGGGTTTGAGCGAGAGCAGAAAAGCGAGGACGAACAAGGTCATCTTGATGTGGAACAGCGGCGAGGCCACATAGGTCGCCGGCCCCTTGACGCCCCAGAACAGGCGCGCCAGCCCCGTGAGCAGCAGGATGACGGCGGCCATGCCGTAAATCATGTCCAGCCGCGCCAGGCGCTGCACCACGGCGGCATTCATCCATTCCACACGGCACAGGGCTGCCTGGCTGGTCAAAAACACCACCAGGGTCAGAAGGGCCAGCAGATGCAGGCTGGCAAGAATGGCTTCAAAGGTCATGGCTAAGGCTGGAAGTTGGCAGGGCTGACAGAAGCCGAGGGCAGACCCTCGGCGGCGATCGGCCCATTCTCCCCCTTTCCGCCCGGATCAGGCCAGCAGCCCGTTGCGGAAGAAATCCGGCTGGTTGTAATGGTGCTTGAGGTAGTCGATCCACATGCGCACGCGCAGCGGCATGTGCTTGCGCTGGGGGAAGACCACGAAGATGCCGTTGGGCGGCGCCGCAAAGTCCTCGAGCACCGGCACCAGATGGCCAGCGGTGATCTCGGCCTCCACCTCCCAGGTGCTGCGCCAGGCAATGCCCCAGCCGCCCAGGCACCAGTCGTGCAGCACCTGGCCGTCGGAGCAGTCCAGCGGACCGCCGGGCTTGAAGTGCACGACCTCGCTGCTGCCGCTTTCGGGATGGGGGATGCGGAAGGCCCAGCCGCGGGTCTGCGAAGCGTCGCTGGACAGGGTCAGGCAGTCATGCTGGGTCAGCTCGCTGGGATGCTTGGGAATGCCGCGGCGCTCCAGATAGCCGGGCGTGGCCACGCACAGGCGGCGGTTGTCGGCAATGCGCACGCTGACCAGGGCCGAGTCGGGCAGATCGCCCACGCGCACCGCACAGTCGAAGCCCTCGCCGGCCAGATCGACCACGCGGTCCGAAAGGTTCAGCGAGATCGTGACCTCGGGATGCAGATCGCGAAAGCGCGGCACCAGCGGCGCCACATGGCGGCGACCGAAACCGGCCGGGGCCGTGATGCGCAGATGGCCCGTGGCCTTGACCCCGCCCGCAGACACGCTGGCCTCGGCATTGGCCACATCGGACAACAGACGCTGGCAATCTTCGAGAAACGCGCTGCCTTCATGGGTGAGCGAGATGCGGCGCGTGGTGCGCACCATGAGCTTGACGCCCAGATGTTCCTCCAGCGCATCGAGGCGCCGCCCCATGATGGCCGGGGCCACGCCCTCGGCCTTGGCGGCGGCCGTGAGGCTGCCCCTGGTCGCTACCGATACAAAAGACTCAAAGGCCTTGAGTTTGTCCATGACCGCTGCTCCTGTCTGGTCCGTGTTGTCTCCTGTGCGGCCCAGGTTCCCCGGCTCCGCACAAGCAGCTTGATCGCTCAAATGTTTTTATAAAAAGTCACAGGGCCGCAATGGCCGGTGGCTACCGGCCCTGACGGCGACCGGGTGCTGATGCCGTGGCTTCCGCTCCTGGGGCACCCAAGCACGGCCCATATCTTAACTAGAAGTCACAAATTACAAAGAAATCTTCGGTATTTATATACGTTTCAATCAAAAATTTACCGATATTTTCGACTCGGCATATCGCTTATTCGCCAGCGCTATGGGTGCAGCCGGCGTCCCGGGCCTGGCGGACGTCCGCCCGGCCTTTGAATTAAATATAAAAACATCACTAGTTTAAAACTTTTTTGGTTGTTTATGTACTCAAAGAATTCAAATAAAGTGCATGGACAAGCTGCCCATGGTGGGCAATGACTCCCGAATTTCAGAGACATCAACCAGAGGTTTCCAATGACTGATCGCACTCAAGTCCACGGCCTGCAAGTCGCCACCGAGCTGTACAACTTTGTGAACACGCAAGTGCTGCC
>JAFAIY010000195.1 GCA_019236485.1 Comamonas sp.
CCGCACTGAGCGTCGTTTGCAGCCGGTGCGCCGTATGACTGGCGTCATGCACCGTGGTTCTGTGGCGCCACTTGCGCACGGTGTCCACGCCGATGCCGTATTGCTGGGCTAACTCCCGGTCGGTGCCGCTGGCTTGCTGCAATGCCAGGCGGGTGGCAGGCGTAGTGGTCGCGTTCTTGTGCAGAGCAATCAGCATGGCAGCTCCTTGGCAGAGGTTTGCCATGTTGCCAGAACCGCTAGAAGCACCTCTCGGCCTAAGAGCAAGGGGCGCTTGTTTTTAAGCAGCCAATCATCCGGGACCCGACAATTAGCAAACCTTGGTGCTCGGATGACCGTTATGTAGCAGTTACCGATAGATCGCGATGTTGCCAAGAGCAGCAGCAACCGCTGCAAAGCCGACCTAGGAGTCAGAAGTCGGCTTCAGGCTGATCGTAGTCATTCGTGACCCAGTGCCTAAACAGCAGCAACCGCCGACACCAGTCGTTGAACGCCACCTGTCTTGAACGGCCGCATCACCCTCGGAACCGGCCACTCGATTGTGTGGTTCACCGCGTACCGGCCTGAATGCCCGTTTCTGCGCACCATCGAGCCGTGGCTATGTCGGACCTGCGATCAATCCACGTAGAAACACCATGATCAAGCGTCCAGTCAGTTCCTGGCGATCGGTGGTCTTTTGCAGTGCAAGCCCATGTGAAAGTGCCATGAAAGCAGCAGCTAGTTCGTGAGGCTCGGCAGGAGTTGAGCGACCAAGCTTTTCAAACAATAGGTCGATCACGCCGCCGATCTCGGATTGGTGTTTGTCCCAAACCTTTTGGTACTCCGCAGCGAAAGATGGGCTACGCCTCGCATGCAACTGCAGTTCTATGGAAAGCATGCACCAGTCAGCATCGTGATTGAGGGTAGAAGCCCAGGCCTCCAGTCGGGCCAGCATTTGCTCGGGCAATTGCGCGTTGTCGCCCATGAGCGTAGTTAGTTGCATCGCTTCTGCATCCATGTGCCGTCGCAGCAACTCTAGCAAGACATCCTCTTTGCTTGAGAAGTTTGAATAAAAAGCGCCTTGGGAATAGCCAGCTTTGTTCGCGATGTCACGGATCGATGCGCCTCCATACCCGTTTGTCACAAACAAGTGCCGTGCAGCGTCGATCAGATGCTCGCGAGTCTGTGCCCGGCTTTCGTCTCGGGTCAGGCGTCTTCTTGCAGTCGTGGTGCTCATGGCTTTAAAGATATCACATGAGATTCAGATATCGATCGCCGTGTGATTGCGTGTGAACGCATGTCAAAAAATTTTCAGATATCACTTGAGATTTCAATGTTTCAGCGGTACATTTAAATTTCAAATGAAATTTGAAGATCAATCGAAATGAAAAAGTACAGCAGTCCACAGTCAGCTTTTGTCACGGGCGCAACAGGCCTTCTCGGCAACAACCTTGTGCGTGAGCTGGTCGCGCGCGGCGTCTTCGTCAAGGCTCTCGTCCGTTCGGAAACCAAAGGTATGCAACAGTTCGCAGGAGTGAAAGGCGTGGAACTGGTGCAGGGTGACATGACGGATGTGCCCGCTTTCTCCAGGGCGCTGCAAGGATGTGACGTGGTGTTCCATACCGCGGCCTTCTTTCGAGACAACTTCAAAGGCGGCAGCCACTGGGAAGAGCTCAAACGCATCAATGTGGACGGCACGCAGCAGCTTATCGAGCAGGCATACAACGCCGGCATCCGGCGCTTCGTTCAGACTTCATCCGTCGCAGTGCTGAATGGCGAGCCAGGTGCGCCCATCGATGAAACCTGTCTGCGTGACCTAGCAGATGCTGACGACGACTATTACCGAAGCAAGATACTGGCCGATCAAGTCGTATCGGCCTTTCTTGACACGCATCCGGACATGCATGCGAGCTTCGTCTTGCCTGGGTGGATGTGGGGGCCTGCTGATATCGGCCCTACCTCGTCAGGGCAATTTGTCAACGATGTGGTGCTTGGGAAATTGCCCGGGTTGCTGCCGGGGAGCTTCTCGGTTGTCGATGCTCGCGATGTAGCGAAGGCGCAAATTTCAGCTGCAGAGCGCGGCCAGCGCGGCGAACGCTATCTCGCTGCCGGCCGCCACATGACGATGCAGGAATTGGTTCCCTTGGTCGGGAAGATCGCGGGCATCAAGACGCCGACCCGCAACTTGCCTTTCCTACTTCTGTATTTCCTGGCGGCGGCGCAGGAGCTCTACGCGAAGATCAGTGGCAAACCCATCTTGCTCAGCTTGGCGACAGTGAGGCTGATGCGCAAGGAGGCGGAACGCAGTCATTTCATTCACACAAAGAGCGAGCAGAAGCTTCAACTGAAATTTCGCCCCATCGAGCAAACTGTTGCCGATACGGTCGCTTGGTATCGCCGCCATGGCTGGCTACCCATTGCGTCGCCCCAATAACGCCAGGTAAACCTCTTCATTGCCCTAGTTCTGGGGGATCTGCCGAAGCCCAACAAGGAAAGACTGTGACGGACAAATTGATCTTGAAACTCTTGACGCTCCTTGGAGCCGTCGTTCTTTCTGCGGTTGCTCCGCGCGAATCCGCTGCGCAGAGCATTTCCTCAGTCAGGGCAGCGGACAGCATGGCTGAGTTCTGCAGGAAAGGACAGGCGGAGTACCCGGGAGGCATTGCTCGCATGCATCCTTCGTTCAAGTTCAACATCTGTTGGTGGCTCGAGGATGCAGGCATCGAAGCAAGCACGTTCGATAACGTCGTGGAAAGGTTGCCGGAGAATGCGGGGCCGTCGCAGGCGGCTTGGCAGGAGACTTTCAGCAAGCCCGCCCAGGTGCATCTGGCACGAGCGCATGCGGCCGAAGAGCGCGGCGAGAGCGCATCGGCCGAATACAAAAAGGCCGCGTTCTATCTGCGAATGAATCGACTGCCCAAGCAGGTCCCCGCTGCGGATCTGCAGGCAACCGAACGAGCCTATGCAGTCCTGGGAAAACCGCTCCGGCGGATCAAATTCAGGACCGGCGAAAAGGAATTCATTGGCTACTTCCGAACGCTGTCGACACGAAGCGGCAGTAATGAGAAGCCTCCGGTGCTGGTCATTCTCGGTGGCCTTGATAACCTCAAGACAGAGATGATCCGGCACAGCGACTACTTCATGGGCCGTGGGTTTGCGACCCTCATTGTGGAAAATCCAGCCACCGGGGAAAACCAGTTGGGATTCCGTCCAGAGTCCTCTGCGATGCTTGACACGGTTGCGGACTACATCAAGACTCGCAACGACCTGGACACAAGCCGAGTGGCCGTGTACGGCTGGAGTATGGGGGGCTATTTGGGAACTCTTGGCGGGCTGCGAAACGACTTCTACCAAGCGATTGTCAATGTAGGTGGCCCTAGCGATTCGAGCTTCGGACAAGAGCATTGCGAGAAAGCGCCTGCATGGATCGTCGCTCCCTACACCGTGTTTGCCAACATGAATCCGCTGACGACACCTCGTCAGGCGATGTGCGAATACTACGAAGCGTTCCAACTCTCACGTCAGTTGAAGATGCCAACCGCAGCGCAGTTGCGCAAACCTATTCTTATGGTGAACGGCGCCCGCGAAGATCTGGTGGCCAAAGATGAACCTTCGTCTCTTGCAGATCTTGGCTTCAATGTGACGCAACTGGTCTTTGGGGATGATGGCCACACGGCGGAGTCGAACATGCGAGAGCACTTCGAGTTCACCGCGAACTGGCTCATGCGACGGCTAAAAATCGGCGATTAACTGGGCCGCTGACAAGCAATCGATTAACTCTCCTCCCACTCAATGAACAGAGAAATTATTTTGATGCGCCACGGTCGGCCGAACTTGGCTCCAGGCGGCAAGGTTTCAGCACTTGACATGAAGTGCTGGATTGAGCAGTACGAGCTATCCGAAATCGTAGAGCATCCCGTACCTGTGGCCAGCATGGGCCTGGCCGCCACCGCAAAGTGATCATTTCGAGCAATGCGCCTCGAGCACTGGCGTCTGTTCGCGCATTGGGCATTCAACCTCATCTTATAGATGAGATTTTCTGCGAGGCGAAGTTGCCTCACGGAAGATGGAGACGACCTCGCTTTTCCCCATTTACGTGGGCATTTATTCTTCGGATTGCATGGCTTTGCGGTTTTTCTGGAGGAGTCGAGTCTGCCCGAGAAGCTAAAGTAAGAGCTAATACAGCGGCTCAACGACTTCAATTGCACGCTAATGAAGGCCCGGTCCTACTGCTTGGCCATGGATTCATGAATCGATTGATCGCGAAGCAGTTGGAGTCTGCGGGGTGGGTTTGCCGAGAAAGCAGCGGTACCAAGTACTGGAGTGCGATGGTTTATCGAACAATGCTATAGCCGTAGGATACATCGATTGAACTTAGATCATACTAGCACCTCCTGATAGTCAGCCTAGTGAGCGGTAGTGGGTGGATTCAACCGGTAGTCAGGTCAACCGGAGAATGCAACAAGGCCCACGCGTGGCGGGCCTTGGTTGCAGATACTAGCCATCCTTGTTCAGATGCCCATCGCCATGATCCAGCCCGACAGACCAGCCAGCAGAACCACTAGTGCTGGCGGAACCCGCCCCACGGTCAGCAGTCCGAATGACAGCAACGCCAGCCCAAAATCCGACTTGCTATGGATTGCACTCGTCCACACGGGGTCATACAGGGCGGATACCAGAATGCCGACCACGCCAGCGTTGATGCCAGCCATGGCTGTTTGAATACCAGCACGATGACGCAGCCCTTCCCAGAATGGCAGCGCGCCAATCAGCATGAAAAAGGCGGGAAGAAAGATAGTGGCCAGTAGCGCCAAACCACCAATCCAGCCATGCAGCGGGCCGTTGGCAACCGCTCCAAGGTAGGCTGAAAACGTGAACAGTGGTCCTGGCACAGCCTGCGCTGCGCCGTAGCCAGCCAAGAAGTCCGCATTGCTCACAATGCCGCTAGGCACCACGGCAGCTTGCAGCAGTGGCAAGACAACGTGTCCACCGCCGAAGACCAGTGCGCCGGAACGATATACCCCTTCCAGCAGAGCGATCGTGGACGAGCCCGTGACTGCTGCCCACAGGGGCAATCCGACGAGCGGTGCAGCAAACAACAGCAGTGCAACAATGCCCAGCTTGCGCGAAACCGGGTAGCTATGTGCCTGACCACCGCCAGGTTGAGCTATCTTTAATTGCCACCACCCCAGCAACCCCGCCACCGCGATGGCGGTAACCTGTCCCAGCGCCGAGGGCAAGATCATGGTCAGCAGTGCTGCCAGAATTGCGAGCGCAGCACGGGGTCGATCTGGACACAGTGACTTAGCCATACCCCATACAGCCTGCGCCACGATGGCCACGGCGACAACCTTGAGTCCATGTACCCAGCCAGACTGCGCCAGACCCTGGTATTCGGCGATGCCGAAGGCAAACAGGATCAATGCAATAGCAGACGGTAAAGTAAATCCCGCCCAGGCTGCCAGCAATCCAGACCAGCCTGCGCGGCCTAGCCCCAGCGCCATGCCGACTTGGCTGCTAGCCGGTCCCGGTAGGAACTGGCACAGGGCTACCAGATCGGAGTAGCTGCGGTCATCCAGCCATCGGCGGCGCTCGACAAACTCTGATCGGAAATAGCCCAGGTGAGCGATGGGTCCACCAAAGGAGGTCAGGCCCAGTTTGAGAAAGGCGCCAAAGACTTCGGCAGTCGTACCCCGCGCGAGAGTGGTTTCGTGCGACAAGGTGTTGGTGGAATCGGTCATTTGTGCATTGCCTCCCCGGTGAACTCCCGGATGCGCTCCTTGGCCAGCGCCAAGCCTTCTTTGCCCTTGGTCGTGATCGTGTAGAGCTTGCGCACCGTGCGTCCCTCACGATCCTGCCTCGAGACGAGGTAGCCGTCTCGTTCCATCTTGTGCAGCATCGGGTAAAGCGTCCCAGGAGAGAGGCGGTAGCCGTGATGAGCCAGCTCGTCGATCATCCATTGCCCATAAATTTCCTGTTCGCCCGCATGATGAAGTACATGCAGGCGAATGAACCCCGACAGGAGGTCGTGGTGCTCTAGTGTGTTTGGAGTTGGACTTTTTGCCATATCGAATGTCGATATCGAAATTCGATGATAACTCTTGCGCGCGCACTCTGTGTGCTTGGCCTATGCACCTTCATTCGAGGATGGGGTAGCTCATGCGCGCTTTGAAGCTTTGCCTGTTTTGCCCAGGCAGTTGGGGCTTGACCAGTTGGATGTACTAGGGCAGGAAAACGCGGTCTTTTACCCCAGGGGATGAAGTTCCCCTGCCTTGAAGGGCTGCTAATGGCCGAAGCCGGGCCTAGCTGCTGGAGAGTACAGCACCGCAAAGCTGACCTTCGGGGCTACGCCTTGAGCGTCCGGTGGGTGAGAAGTCATCATGTCAATGGAGTGTCTGTCTGAGGTTGACTATCTGTGACTGGCACGGATGAGCCGGTTCAATGCGATGCAAGAGGCCGCGGTGCGAACTTCAAAGTCGTTTGAAAATGCTTCTACCTGGCAACAATGGGTGCTATTGGGGAACCCGGATGACACGACTCAGATCTACGCCGGAACTTTGAGCCTTTTGCAGCAGCAAACGAAGTTGCTCCTCTGGGATGGACTTCTGGCGCGACAGCAGCCAGAAGTAATCCAGGCTGCCGCCAATGACCAGGGAGGTCTGGTATTCGTCGTCCAGGCTGACAACGTTATAGCCGCCGTAAAACGGGCCAAAAAACGAGACTTTCAGTGCCGCCACATTGGACGGCCCTAAAAATTGGGCTTTCCCCTCGACTTCGCGCCATTCCTGCTTGCGCGCGTCAAATCCTCGATTCAGCACGGAAATGCTGCCATCCGCGTTGAGCTGATAACGGGCTGCCACTTGGATCAGATTTTTCTCAAAGTGGTGATCAATGCGGGCCAGCTCATACCAAGTTCCAAGATAACGATTGATATCGAAATGGCTCACCGGCTCCACCCCACGGGGTACAGATACGGCACAGCCCGATAAAGCCAGCTGGGTCCCTA
>JAFAIY010000476.1 GCA_019236485.1 Comamonas sp.
GGCTGCATCAACAGCTGCGGCCACCACCACAGCGGCCATATCGGCATCCTGGGCGTCGACAAGGACGGCAAGGAGTGGTACCAGGTCACGCTGGGCGGCTCGGACGGCTCCACGCTCTCCGGCGATGCTGTGGCGGGCAAGGTGATAGGCCCGTCCTTCAGCGCCGCCGAGGTGCCCGACGTGATCGAAGCCGTGCTGGCCACCTACCGCGACCTGCGCCAGCCCGGCGAGGCCTTCATCGACGCCGTGCGCCGCATTGGCCTCGATCCCTTCAAGGAAGCCGGCAAGAGCGCGCGCCACCCCGTGGCCGACGAAGAGACCGAAGAGGCCCTGGCCTGAACCGCAAGAACAAGGAAAGCATCATGCAAATTCTGGCAAGCAAGGATTACCAGGGCCCGGCCGAAAACGATGCGAGCGTGCTGGTGCTCGCCAACGACGTGAACGCGCTGGAAGTGAGCCTGGACGGCATCCGGCAGGTGGACCTGTTTTTCCCCAACTTCACCGACGGCCGCGCCTTCAGCCAGGCCTATCTGCTGCGCCGCCGCCGCGGCTTTGCGGGCGACATCCGCGCCACGGGCGACGTGCTGATCGACCAACTGGTGCAGATGCAGCGCACGGGTTTCAGCTCCGCCGTGCTGCGTGAAGGCGTGGACTCCGCAGACGCCAAGCGCCAGTTCGAGCGCTTTGGCGGCTATTACCAGGCCGATGCCGTGGAGCGCCGCCCCCACTTCGGGCTGGAGCAGGAGGCCGCATGAGCGCCACCGCCGAAATTCTGGCCACCACCGGCGTGAGCTGGCTGGGCGCGGGCAAGCCGGCCGCGGCGGCCAAGGCCACCGAGCTGTACGACAAGCCCAGCAGCGACTATGCGGCCAAGCTGGAGCAGGCCGGAGAGGTGCTGCGCCAGGCCGCGGCCCACGGCCCCGTGACCCAGGCCAACAGCCTGGGCGCCGAGGACATGGTCATCACCCACCTCATCAACGCGCTGGAGCTCGACATTCCCGTGTTCGTGCTGGAGACCGGGGCGCTGCACCGCGAAACCCTGGCGCTGCTGGAGCGCACCGAAGCCCATTCACGCGCTCCGGTCCAGGTGTTCCGCCCCCAGCACGAGGCCGTGATCCAGTTCGTGCGCCGCGAAGGCCAGGACGCCATGTACCGCAGCATGGAGCTGCGCAAGGAATGCTGCGGCATACGCAAGATGGAGCCGCTGGCGCGCGCGCTGGCCGGCAAGAAGGGCTGGATCACCGGCCTGCGCCGCGAGCAGTCGAACGCCCGCGCCGATGTGCACCTGATCGACGACAGCGAGCAGGCCAGCAAGGGCCAGACCAAATACAACCCGCTGGCCAACTGGACCCAGGGCGATGTCTGGCACTACATCGCCAGCAACGGCGTGGACTACAACCCGCTGCACGACCAGTTCTACCCCAGCATAGGCTGCGCCCCCTGTACCCGTGCCATCAGCCTGGGCGAGGACTTCCGCGCCGGCCGCTGGTGGTGGGAGGACGAGGCGGCCAAGGAATGCGGGCTGCACGTCAAAAAAGCCGGCTAGAAAACGCTTGAACCACCTTTGAAAAACCGGGCTTGCGGGCCCGGCGGGGCTGACTTACGCTGCCATTTAGCCAAAGCCCTCCCCCAGAACTCATAAAACAGGAGCGCATAGCGCTCACCCTGCTTGGATTTGAGAGGAAAACGAGATGAATGCCCGAGTCGACACCTCTGTGCTGAGCCAGCTCAGCAACCGCCACCTCGATGCGCTGGAAGAGGAAACCATTTTCATCCTGCGCGAGGTGGCCGCGGCCTTCGAGCGCCCGGCCCTGCTGTTCTCGGGCGGCAAGGATTCGCTGGTCATGCTGCGCTGCGCCGAAAAAGCCTTTGGCGCGGGCCGCATTCCCTATCCGCTGCTGATGATCGACACCGGCCACAACTTCCCCGAGGTCACCGACTTCCGCGACCAGCGCGCCCAGGAACTGGGCGCCGAGCTCATCGTGCGCAGCGTGGAGGATTCCATGGAGCGCGGCACGGTGCGCCTGGCCCATCCCGGTGAATCGCGCAATGTGCACCAGTCGGTGACCCTGCTGGAAGCCATCGAGGAATTCCGCTTCGACGCGCTGATCGGCGGCGCCCGCCGCGACGAGGAAAAGGCCCGCGCCAAGGAGCGCATCTTCTCCCACCGCGACAGCTTCGGCCAATGGCAGCCCAAGGCCCAGCGCCCCGAGCTGTGGACGCTGTTCAACACCCGCATCGCCCCGGGCGAGCATTTCCGCGTGTTCCCCATCAGCAACTGGACCGAGCTTGACGTGTGGCAGTACATCGCCCGCGAGAACATCGCCCTGCCCTCGATCTACTACACGCACAAGCGCGATGTGGTGGAACGCAAAGGCCTGCTGGTGCCCGTGACCGAGCTGACCCCGCCGCGCGACGGCGAGCAGATCGTGGTGCGCGACGTGCGCTTCCGCACCGTGGGCGACATCACCTGCACCTGCCCCGTGGAAAGCACGGCCGCATCGGCCGAGGACATCGTGATCGAAACCCTGGCCGCCGAGGTCAGCGAACGTGGCGCCACCCGCATGGACGACAAGACCAGCGACGCCTCCATGGAAAAGCGCAAAAAGGACGGTTACTTCTGAGGCTCCCCCTGAGCGGCTGCGCCGCTTCCCCATCTCTCGCTTCGCGGGAGGAGGACGACGCCATCGCCGCGAGGCGGCTCTTGCTCGGCGTCCCTGATATGGACGGGACATGCCTGATCGAAGAAAGAATGCGATGACTGAAACTATTAATTCCGTAGCTGCTAGCGCAAACTCCTCAAGCGCTGCAGGCCAATTTGATGCACATAACAGCAGTGCGCTGCGCTTTATCACCTGCGGCTCGGTGGACGACGGCAAGAGCACGCTGATAGGCCGCCTGCTGGTGGACAGCAAGGCCGTGCTGCAGGACCACCTGGCCGGCGTGACCAAGAGCGGCGAAACCGATCTGGCCCTGCTGACCGACGGCCTCTCGGCCGAGCGCGAGCAAGGCATCACCATCGACGTGGCCTACCGCTATTTCGCGACCGAATCGCGCAAATTCATCATCGGCGATGCGCCCGGCCACGAGCAGTACACGCGCAATATGGTGACGGCCGCATCGAGCGCCGACGCCGCCGTGGTGCTGGTCGATGCGACCAAGCTGGACTGGCGCAACCCCGAGCTGCAACTGCTGCCCCAGACGCGCCGCCACAGCCTGCTGGTGCATCTGCTGCGCGTGCATGCGCTGGTCTTCGCCGTCAACAAGCTCGATGCCGTGGCCGACCCGGCCCTGGCCTTTGCCCATATCCAGGCGGCACTGCAGAAGTTCGCGGCGTCCGCGGGCATCCAGGCCTCGGCCACCGTGCCCGTGTCGGCGCTCAAGGGCTATAACGTGGTCAATACCGAGGCCGGCTGGGCCGGCTATCACGGCCCCAGCCTGCTGCAGCTGCTGGAGCGCCTGCCCAACACGCCCAACGACCAGGACCTGCCCCTGGCCTTCC
>JAFAIY010000647.1 GCA_019236485.1 Comamonas sp.
GACATGCACCACGGCCACAATCCGCAGATTTCAATCACCAGCCCCGATAGCGCCACGGGCCTGTGGGATCTGGAGTTTTGCCAGATCAATATGAAAGAGCGGAGCATCGTGAACCTGTCGGGCCAGTACACCGATGAATACGAGCGGGTAAATGGCCGCTGGCAGATTCGCAGCATGCGTTTTCAGCGCGGC
Source organism: Comamonas sp. (assembly GCA_019236485.1). GTDB lineage: Bacteria > Pseudomonadota > Gammaproteobacteria > Burkholderiales > Burkholderiaceae_C > Comamonas. The sequence continues at coordinate 193 of JAFAIY010000647.1, forward strand.
TCGTTTGTGATGCGCCAGATTGACGAGCATGGGTTTGAAAAGCTGCTGGCGCTGGGCCAGCCACCGGCCTCGGGTTTTATCGAAAACAGCTGATTTTCAACGGCCGTCCTTGGATAGCAAAAAGCCCGATACGGCAAACACCGTATCGGGCTTTTCGGCGAGAGGCTCCGGGCTTAGTCGGCCAGGATCACTTCCACGCGGCGAGCTTGGGCGTTGTTGCCATCGGCCTGTGTCTGCTCGGGCTTCTTCAGCTCGACCTTGTCTTCGGCCACACCCAGGCCAATCAGTGCGGCTTGCACGGCTTGGGCGCGCTTCTTGGCCAGTTCGGCATTGACTTCGGCGCTGCCGGTTGCGTCATGGAAGCCCGAGATCACGGCGCGCTTGCCCTGCTGCACGCCCTTGACCACATCGGCCAGCGCTTCATTGGCGCCATCGGCAACCTCGGCCATGCCGGTGGCAAAGTAGAACTTGACCACGCCGTTTTCGACGATCACACGTGCCACTTCTTCCTGCACGACGACGGGCACATTGGTCGAGGCCGCGCTCACGGCTTCGGCCTTGGGCGCATGGGCAATGCCGCGCTTGTAGACGACGGTGCCGACCACCGTGGACACGACCAGGGCGATCAGGGCAAACAGAAAGCCCAGCGCAAAACGTTGTTGGCTATCTTCGTCAGAGCTGTTGAAGGACATCGAGAATCTCCGTAATTGAGAATGAAGTTGAGGAGGAAAATCTGTTTTTGCAGCGCCCGGCCCATTAACCAAGCCGCGGGCGGCAAAACTACGCATTGTAGAGGTTTGGCATGAAATACCTGCTTGCGGCGAATGGCTGCAGATTATTTCCGTGTTGCTTTTGCGCATGCTGGCGCTGCCAGGTACACCGCTAGGCGGGCAGACGCGTTATACCTATCAGGCAAGCCAGTCCGGATGCCGGTTTCGGGAGTTTTCATGTCCACCCTGCCCTCGTTGAATGCGCACTTGCGCGATGCAGATCACATGCTGGAGCAAACCTTGCAGCAATGGGGCGGCGAGAGGGATCTGTGGATTTTCGGCTACGGCTCGCTGATCTGGCGGCCCGATTTCGACTTTAGCGAGCGCTGCTCCGCCCATGTCCATGGCTGGCATCGCGCTCTAAAAATGTGGAGCACCATCAACCGCGGCACGCCGCAATGCCCGGGCCTGGTGTTCGGCATGCTGTCGGGCGGCAGTTGCCAGGGCATGGTCTTCAGAATCCCGCGCGACTATGGCGAAGCCGTGATGCGCAAGCTCTGGCTGCGCGAAATGCCCAATGCCGTCTACGACCCGCGCTGGCTGCCCTGCAAAACCCTGCAAGGGCCGGTCCAGGCCCTGGCCTTCACCTTGTCGCGCCAGAGTCCCCACCATACGGGCGAGCTGGAGCCCGATGAATATCGGCGCATTTTTTCGCAGGCCAGAGGCATTTACGGCACTACCCTGGACTACGCCCAGGCCACCTTCGATGAACTGCAGCGCCTGGGCATAGCCGACAAGGCCTTGCAACGGCTGCTGAGCTACGCCGATTGCCAGCGTTCTGCCGAGGCTTTTGCTATCTGAATCAGAGCTTTCAGCGCTCTATCCATATAGTTTTCGAGGATGCCGAGTTCTGTCATGGCGCAGCTTGGCAAGCGGTTGCGGCACAATGCGCTTTTGATTTCAGGAAAGAAGCCATGTCCTCCAGCCGTGTTGCCACCCTCTTTTCTCGCCCTCTGCTGACCGGCCTGTCGCTGGCGGCCGTCCTGGCGCTGACGGCCTGCTCCACCAGCGCCCCGTCTGCCACGGCGGACAGCAGCGCGGCTACGCAGCGCGGCAGCCATGGCGTGCAATCTGTTGCGCGGCTGGAAGCTACCAAGGGCAGCAAGGTCAGCGGTGCGGTGCAGTTCTTTCCGCTGGCCGAAGGCGGGGTGCGCGTCCAGGGCCGGGTGGAAGGTCTGGTGCCCAACAGCGAGCATGGTTTTCACATCCACGAAAAAGGCGATTGCTCCAGCGGCGACGGCCTGAGCGCCGGCAGTCATTTCAACCCTACGCAACAGGCGCATGGCAGGTTCAATGGCAGCCAGCCCCACCATCTGGGCGATCTGCCCAGCCTGGATGCCGATACCCAGGGCGTGGCGACTATCGATTTTGTGGGCAAGAACCTCACGCTGGATAAAGGCAGCAATGGTATTTTGGGGCGCTCGCTGATCGTGCATAACGCACCCGACGACTACACCACCCAGCCCACGGGCAATTCGGGCGCGCGTCTGGCCTGTGCCGTGATCGAACGCAGCGCCTGAAGCGCGCAGTTCTCAATCAGGTTTTATCGCCCGGCCCCTGTCTTCAGGGGCCTGCTTATTTGGAGGCCAACGTTTTCTGGCGCTCGCGCCAGATCCGGCGGGCCTGCTCCAGTGCTTCTACCGTGTCCACGTCCAGAACGCAGCCTATGTCCTCACAATCCCAGCGCTGCAGACGCTTGGCATCGACAGCCTGGCGCACGATGGCGGCCGCGCCCTGATCGCCGCTGAGTTGCATCAGGGCTGGACCAGCGGCGCGGCTGAAAGCCACGGGATGGCCTTTTTGCGCTTGATAAAAAGGTTGAATCACCTGCAGCGCATCGGGATCGAGCCGGGCCAGCCGCGCGGCCAGCTCCTGCAGGGTTTGCGGCCGGACCAGCGGCAGGTCTGCGGGCAGGATCAGCCAGCCATTGGCCTGAGCCGTGGCCTTGACGGCCGCCGCAATGCTGTCGCCCATGCCCGGATGCGGGCCGCTCTCCAGATGCCAGGGCAGGCCGGATGCCCGAACGCTGGCCAATGTGGTCTGCAGCACGCTGTGCTCGCCCAGCATGGCCTGCAGCTTGTGGCTGGAGCCGCCCGAGGCCAGAAAGCGCTCTCCCCTGCCCGCGGCCAGGATCAGCACGCATGGCTGGTGAATATTCAGCTTGGAGTCTTCTTGATCCATATTGCGGCAGAGCATAACCGCGAGTTAGCCGACGCGGCACAATGCGTACATGAGCAGCCTATCTTCTTCCATTGCCGATCTTCGCAAAAGCTATGAGCGCGCGGAGCTGAGCGAGTCCGTCTCCAACGCCAATCCCCTGCAGCAGTTCGACCAGTGGCTGCAGGAAGCCCTGCGCGCCCAGATTCCCGAGCCCAATGCCATGACCGTGGCCACCGTGGGCGGCGATATGCGCCCCAGCACGCGCATCGTGCTGATCAAGGCCTATGACGAGAGCGGTATCGTCTGGTACACCAATTACGACAGCCGCAAGGGCCAGCAACTGGCGGGCAACCCGTTTGCGGCGCTGCAGTTCCACTGGGTGGAGCTCGAGCGCGTGGTACGCATCGAGGGTCGGGTGGAAAAGGTCAGCGACGAGGAAAGCGACGCCTATTTCGACAGCCGCCCGCTGGACTCCCGCATCGGTGCCTGGGCCAGCCCGCAAAGCCAGGTCATCAGCGGCCGTGGCGTGCTGGTGGCCAATGCCGCCAAGTATGGCGCGCAGTTCATGTTGAACCCGCCACGCCCGCCGCACTGGGGCGGTTTCCGCCTGATTCCCGATCGCTGGGAGTTCTGGCAGGGCCGCAAGAGCCGTTTGCATGATCGCCTCAGCTATCGCCTCGAAGACGGAGCATGGATTCGCGAACGACTGGCGCCCTGAGTCGCGGTGGATTGGAGGGGCTTGGCCCCTCCTCTCCTGACAAACAGTGATTTAAAACCGCAAATCTTTTGTGAAGGATTCTTATCATTTACATGTAAGTTACATAGAATCATTGCATGAAGCCAAGCTCTACCCAGACATCGACTACTTCCTCGGAACTGCCCTCGGGGCCCGAACTGTTCAGCGACTGGCTGGCCCATGAGGGCAGCAAAAGTTGGGATTCCCTGGACACATCCCCCGAAGGGGGTTACGAAAAAGTCTGGCAGGCCTGGCTTTGGCATCTTAGCGGCCAGCAGGAAACTGCGGCCAAGCCCGCCTCCCCTCGCGCCAAAGCCTGGCATGAGGCCACGGCCGTGGATGTACAGCGCTTTTTGCGCGTCCGTGAAGGCCAGCGTGCCCACCACCACCCCGACAGGCAGATCAGCCCCGTCACGCGCCGCCGCTACTGGCGCTTGCTGGAGCGCATCTACGACCATGCGCTGGAGCATGGCTGGATTGCCGGCAACCCGGCCACCGGCCTAGAGCCCGCCGAGCGCCCTCCTGCCGAAGATGGCAAAGGCCATTGCCTGCCGCCTCTGCTCTGGCAGGCTCTGCCACGCCATTTCCCCGCGGCCGACGGCTATCAGAACGCACGCGACAGAGCCATCATCCTGCTGCTGTACGAGATGGCGCTGGCGCCAGAAGAGGTCAGAACCCTGCTCTGGAAGGATTTGCGCGCTGCGCCGGAGGATGAAACCACCGCTCTGCCCCGCTTTCTGCATATAGAAGGCGGGCGGGCCGCGCAGCAACGGCGGCTGGAACTTCCCGCCAGCGTGGCCCAGGCCCTGGCCGACTGGCGGCACTACAGCGCTGCCCAACGCGGCCCAGCCGTGACGACCGACGAGCAGCCGGTCTTCTATTCGCGCCTCGGCGGCCCGCTGTCAGTGCGCATGTTGTTCCATGTCGCATCGCAGATCATCCAGCGCGCCCACCAGGCTCAGGCCGAGGGCAGCCAGAAATTTCCGCTGCAGCGCGTGGGGCCGCAGGTGCTGCGCAACACGGCCATAGTCCAGTGGCTGCGCGCCGGCGTGCCGGAGCTGGAGGTGATAGCCAGAATTGGCGTGGACAGCGGCCGCGCGCTGCGCCATCTCCAGCACTATCTATAGCCTGCAGCCCTTGTACTGCCAGGGCTGCAGGCTATTTACCTCAGAGAACGACGATCAGAAGTCCATTCTCAGGCCGACCACCAGATTGCGTCCCGTCAAAGGCGCTGCGGTCTTGATGAACGAGGTCGCGGCATAAGCCAGACGATTGGTCAGGTTCTGCCCCTTCACATAGAACTGCCACTGGTTGCCGCCGCTGCGCCACTGGTAGCTGGCGCCCAGGTTCAGCATGCCGTAGCCCGGAGTCTCGGTCTCGAAATTGGCGGTGCGGTTCTGGCGCAGCACCTGGGTCCATTCGGCCATGGTGTCCCAGCCGGCCAGACGCGCATTCACGCGCAGGCCGGCGCGCAGGGCCGGAATACGTGGCAGCGCCGATCCGTCGTCCAGGCGCGCACGCACGCCGTCGCCGAACACGGTCAGGCTCAGCTCACGGCTCAGGCGCTGGCTCAGCTGGGCTTCCCAGCCCGTGAAGCGCGCATTGCCCTGGGTGTATTGCAGCAGCTGCAGGCCTTCGTCCTCGTCCAGGGTTGCGCCATAGATATAGCCCTTGATGCGGTAGTGATAGGCATTGAGCTTCCAGGTCGTGTCGCCGGCGGTCTTGGCCAGGCCCAGATCCAGAGCCTGGGAGCGTTCGCGCTTCAGATTCGGGTTGCCCAGCTCATAGGTAGCCGTGGCCATGTGCAGACCGTGGGCGAACAGCTCTTCGGCCGTAGGCATGCGGCCGCCGCTGGTCACCGATGCCGTGGCGCTGTATCCGGGCTGGAACTTCCAGACCGTGCCCAGCGAGAACGAGGTCGCGCTGTGGCTGCGGCGCTCGTCGCTCTGCTCGGCATCGATGCGCTGGCGGTCATGTCGCATCGCGGCCTGCAGGCTCCAGTCCTGCCAGCGGTATTCCTCCAGCAGATACAGGCTCTGGCGCTGGGTTTCGGTGGGCTGCACATAGGCTTCCTCGCCGGTGGCGCTGAAGCGCCGGTTCATTGTCTGCAGGCCCAGCGTGCCGCGCCAGCCCGCGATGGGCTGGTGCTCGAGCTCCAGCCTCAGGTCATGGGCACGGTTTCTGAACTGCGTGCTCACCGCGCCGTCCTCGATTTCGTCATGGCGGTAATTGGTCCAGCCGCCACGCAGGCGCAGGGCGGCAATGCCTGCCCCGGGGTTGCGCCACTCGCCGCGCAGATCCCAGCGCTCGCTGGTCAGGTCCACCACGGGCACGCTGGTCGAAGCACCCGGGGCCGAATGGTCGTGGCCGTCATCGGCGCCGCAGTGCAGATGGTCGCCATGCGCATGGCAGCCTTCGAAGCTGTGCTGATGGCCGGGCAGGCCGTAATAAGCCGTCTGCCTGGTATAGGCCAGGCCCAGATAGCCGCTGTTGCCCACCCAGGACAGGCCCACGCTGCCGGTGTTGCCGCGGCTGAAGCTGCCCGGCACCTTGCCCTGGCCCCAGCCGCTGCCCACGCGGTAGTCGCCCGCGTTGCGCGCCACGCCTTCGGCATGCAGGACCAGCGTGCCGTTGTCGTTCTTCAAAGGGGTGGCACCGGTCAGAGAGAACGCGCCGGCCGACATGCCCGCGGCCGTGCCGGCCTGCGCCTCGACCGAGCCTTCCACGCCTTTGTCGGGCACGGTCGTGGGAATCTTGCCGTCAAGCACATTAACCACGCCACCCATGGCGCCCGCGCTGTACAGCAGGGCCGAGGGCCCGCGCAGTATCTCCATCTGCGTGGCCAGCATGGGTTCGGTGGTCACCGCGTGGTCGGGACTCACGGTGGAGGCGTCGAGCAGCTCCGAGCCGTCGCTGAGCACCGAAACCCGGGCCCCGTCCATGCCGCGGATCACCGGGCGGCTCGCGCCCGCGCCGAAGTGGCTGGCGTTGATGCCGGGCTCGGCGGCCAGGGTCTCGCCCAGCGTGGCCGCGCGGCGCAGGCGCAGCTCCTTGTCGTCCAGCACCTGGACCGGGGTGGCCATGTCGCCGGCGGCCATGCCCGTGGCGGAGACGGTGACCTCGGCCAGGCTCGCATCCTGGGCGGCCGGTGCGGCCTCGGCCTGAGCCATGGCCATGGGAGCACAGACCAGCAGGCCCGCGCCCAGGGCCAGGCCGCGCCCGGCGGGCTGCAGCGCATCGATGGCCTGCATCAGCGCCGATTTGGGAGAACGTTGGAAAACGGAAGACGAAGAAACAGAAAAACGGTGAATCATCACGGTTCCACAAACAGCCGTGCGCGCCGCTTCATCGCGTTGGCGGACACGGAAATTTCAATCAAAACAGCTTGTAGTGCCTATCAAACAAGCGCTGGCTGCTACGAATTCTGGAGATTGAGGTCTGATGCAGCCCAGCCATGCGCAGCATGGCAAGCCGGATCTAGGCCCGGGAACCGTAAGTGGGAGGCGCGCGCGCGTCGAAGGGCGCGGCGAGAACCACGGCGCGTGGCGCCGCAGCAAAAGGCCGGGGCAGCGCGGATTCGGGCGCGACACCGACAAACGCCAGCATGGCCGGCGGACCTGCATAGCCATGGCTGGCCTGGTCCAGCAGCTGACAGGCGGCGGGCCCATGGCCCGCAAACAGCGCATGCACCCAGGAGTTGGACGCGCAGCCGTCGCCGCAATCGGCATCCGTCGGCTGCGCTGCGGCGCCCGCATGGCTGACGCCATGCAGCACCGCCACCGTGGCCTGCGAGGTTGCGGCCGCATGCACCGCACGGTGCATCTGGCCCAGCGTGGGCCCCAGCACCATGGCCCAGACCAGCAGGCCCAGCAACCAGCGGCGCAGGCTGCCGCGCCCCGCAGCATGGGCTGGCAGGGTCTGGCTAGGGGAATGCTGCTGGGACAACAAGATGGGAACGGTCGGCTGCGGCCCGGCGGCGAGAAGCCGCCGCTGAGGATTGCAAAGTGTATCGCGCCTGGGGCGGGTCGGCGCGAACAAACGCTAATCCTTGAGCCAGCGCGAGAAGGCCTTGCGGAATTTCTGCACCTTGGGGCCGACCACGAACGCGCAATAGCCCTGGTTGGGATGCTTGGCGAAATAGTCCTGGTGGTAGTCCTCGGCGCTCCAGTAGCTGCGCAGCGGCTCGACCTCGGTGACTATGGGGGCGTCGTAGGCGCCCTCCTCGCGCAGCTCCTGCAGCAAGGCCCTGGCCGTCTCGGCCTGGGCGGCGCTGCCGGTGTAGATGCCGCTGCGGTACTGGGTGCCTACATCATTGCCCTGGCGGTTGAGCGTGGTCGGGTCGTGGGTGCCGAAGAAAATCAGCAGCACGTCGCGCAGGCCGATGGCGGCCGGATCGAACTCCAGCTTCACTACCTCGGCATGGCCGGTCTGGCCCGTGCAGACGTCCTCGTAGCTGGGGTGCTCCAGATGGCCGTTGGCATAGCCGTTTTCCACATCGACGATGCCGCGCACGCGGTCGAACACGGCTTCGGTGCACCAGAAGCAGCCTCCGCCAAGCACAATTGTTTCCGTCATTGTTTCCACCTGAATCCTTGATGCCCGGCAGCAGAACCGACCGGTATGCTTGCGACGCAAACCGCCCCGGGCTCTAGAATTTTAAGGGCAGGCCGGCACCAGCAGGCTGGCGTTGCCATGAATAGAGAACTGCCCCGATGCCGGGCCAGTTTTTTGGATCGACCTCGACAAGCGCCATGAACAGAAAAAAGATATTTGCCATCGCCGCCGTGTTTCTGGCCTGTGTGCCGGTCGCCGCATTTTCCACGATCAAGCCCTTGAGAATTCTGGCGCCGGCATTCTTTGCCCAGCTGAGCTGCGTGGACGGGAATATCTGCACCGACGATCCGGCGAGACTGGCCGAAGCCCGGCGGCTGTACCAGGACAGCCAACAGCTGGTCGCCAGCCAGATAGGCGGTTTCCGCCATGACGCCAAGGCCCTGTTCTGCTCCTCGCCCCAATGCGCCGAGACCTTTGGCCTGGGCCGGCGCGCGGGACTGGCCATCGGCAATTTCGGCATCGCGATTGCGCCCCGCGGCTGGACGGATTTCTATGTCAGGCACGAACTCATTCACCACAGGCAGGCCGAGGAAATGGGGAACTGGGCTGTTCTGAGAAAACCCGAATGGCTGATTGAGGGAATGGCCTATTCGCTGAGCAAGGACCCCAGGCGCCCCCTGCCCGCGCTTTCCGAAGCCTGGCGAGCCGATTTCGAGGCCTGGTACGCAAACATGAATCCTGCGGACCTGTGGCTCAAGGCCAAGGCCCAGCCTTAAGCCCCGGCGACCGATTGCTCCAGGCGAGAAATCCTGCGAGCTTCTGCAAGCCAGGGCCAGGCCGCTGCCCCCGGCTGCGCACTCCCCGCTACACTGATTGTTGGCCATGCAATAAAACCGGCCCGGCCGGCATCTAGGATGCGGGCAGGAGACCGCACCCATCACAGACCACCAAGAGTTTTGCCGCAGAGGGACCCCCATACCATGAAGCGTTCAGGCCGCTGGGCCATAGGCCTGGTCATTGCCGGCTTGCTGGCCGTCGCCGGCTGGCGTGTTGCCAGCCATCAACAACAGAAAAAGCAGGCCATGGCCGCCGCGAGCGCGCCGCTGGAGCTGCCTATCCAGATTGCCCCCCCCGAGGTGCTGGCCCTGCAGCCCCAGGAGCTGGCTCTGACCGTCCCCGTCAACGGCGTGGTGCAGGCCGTGAACTCGGCCGTGGTCAAGGCCTATGTGGCCGGCGAACTGCGCGGCTTCAGCCTGCGCGAAGGCGATAGCGTCGGCAAGGGCCAGCAGCTGGCCCATATCGACGCGACCGAGGCCGAGGCGCGCTGGCGCCAGGCCAGGCTGCAGGCCGAGGCCGCCAAGGGCCAGCTGGCGATCGCCCAGCGCAACCAGGACAATAACGCGGCTCTGGTGCAAAAAGGCTTTGTCTCCACCACGGCGCTGGTCACCTCCCAGGCGAATCTGGATTCGGCGCTGGCCAATCTGGCCGCCGCCCAGGCCGCCGCCGATGCGGCGCGCAAGGCCGTGACCGACTCGGTCATCACCAGCCCCATGAACGGCCAGATCGCCCAGCGCTTTGTGCAAAACGGCGAGCGCGTCGGGGTCGAGGCCCGCATCGTCGAGGTCGTGGACCCGGCGCGGCTGGAGATCATGGCCCAGCTGGCTCCCGCGGAATCGGTGCAGGTCCAGCTAGGCCAGGCGGCCGAGCTCCTGGTGCCGGGCGCGCCCCAGGACATGGAAGCCGTGGCGGCCAAGGTGGTCCGCATCAACCCCAGCGCCCAGACCGGCTCGCGCACCGTGGCCGTCTATCTGGCCCTGCCGCAAGCTAGCAAGAGCGAGAGCAACCAGCGCAGTCTGCAACTGCGCCCCGGTCTGTTCCTTCAGGGCAGCATCATCACCGGCAAGAGCAGCCAGCTGGCCGTACCGCTGAGCGCGGTGCGCACCGACAAGCCCCAGCCCTATGTGCAGCTGCTGCAGGCCGCCGATCCCGGCGCGCCGCAGGCCCTGCTGCGCGTGCGCCACCAAAGCGTGGAGCTCGGTCGCCAGACCCCGCACCAGGGCGCGGCCTGGGTGCAGGTACTCAGCGGCCTGAGCGCCGGCGACAGGATTCTGGCCGGCAGCGCCGGCGGCCTGCGCGAAGGCACGGCCGTCGAGGTCCAGGCGTCCGCGGACGCCTTGGGCAGCGCCAAGACCGGGGGCAAATAAATGTGGTTCACCCGCATCAGCCTCAGGAATCCGGTGCTGGCCACCATGCTCATGCTGGCCTTTGTGGTGCTGGGCGTGTTCTCCTACCAGCGGCTCAAGGTCGACCAGTTCCCCAATATCGAGTTCCCCGTGGTGGTGGTCACGGTGGAATATCCGGG
>JAFAIY010000099.1 GCA_019236485.1 Comamonas sp.
CGCTGCTTGCACACTACGGCGCCCGGGCCTGGCTGCATGCCGGGGCCTAGAATCCCGTCTCTCTTCGACGGCAATCGACATGAATCATCTCAAAAGCTGGCAATACCGCTTCCTCTATATCGCGGCCGGCACCTTGGCACTGAGCGGGGCTTTGTGGCTGGCCGTGCACTATCTCTGGGGGGCTGGCGCCGACAATCTGCCCCATCCGCTCGAGCCCTGGCTGATGCGGCTGCATGGCGCGGCGGTTTTTGCCGGCCTGTTCACGGCCGGCATGCTGGCCGCCGGTCATGTGCCCCAGGGCTGGCGCATGACCACGCGCAGCGCCAAGCTGCGCGTGCGCAAGGCCGGCCAGCGCCGTACCGGCCTGGCCCTGTGCGTTCTCGGCCTGGTCGGCATCTTGAGCGGCTATCTGCTGTACTACTTCGCTCCTGAAAGCCTGCGCGCTATGCTGGGCTGGGGCCATGCTGCGGTGGGGCTGGCCCTGGTCCTGTTGTTGCCCCTGCACGGTTGGAGGAAGCTTGCAGATGCCGGCCTGTCTTGAATCGCCCGCATGGCGGTGCCTGATGACTGGAAAACCGATGAGCCGCTGTTTATTGGCTATGGCCGCGCTGAGCGTCGCGGCCACGGCCGCCTGCGCGCAGGAAAGCGCTATCGACACCGACAAGAGCCGCGGCCAGGTCGAGCCGCCCGGCAATGTGGAAGTGCATCTGCAGGCCACCTACATCTGGCAGCGCAAGCCCGCCTTCAGCGCGCCCTATACCGGTCCGAACAGCCTGAGTACCGAGCGCGAGAAATCCTATTCCTTCTCGGGCACGGCCTATCTCGGGCTGCGAGCGGCGCCGGGGCTGGAGTTCTATCTGAACCCCGAGGTGATCCAGGGCGTGCCGCTGTCGCATCTGACGGGGCTGGGCAGCCTGTCGAACGGCGAGATGCAAAAGGTGTCGGGCCCCAATCCCAAGGCCTATTTTCCGCGCGCCTTCATGCGCAAGACCTGGAATCTGGAGGGCGAGCAGGAGACCGTGGAGTCGGCGCCCAACCAGCTGGCGGGCACGCGCAGCAAGAACCGGGTGGTCCTGAGCGCGGGCAAGATGGCGGTGGTCGATGTCTTCGATCTCAACCCCTATAGCCACGATGCGCGCAGCCAGTTCATGACCTGGTCCTCGCTAGCCCATGGCTCGTTCGACTATGTGGCCGATGCGCAAGGCTATACCTGGGGTGCGGCGCTGGAGTATTTCCGCGACGACTGGGAGCTGCGCGTCGGCCGCTTCGCCGGTCCGCGCGAGTCCAACGGCCAGCCGCTGAACTACCGCATCGCCAAGTTCTACGGCGATCAGGCGGAGCTGGTGCACAAGCACCAGTGGGACGGCAAGCCCGGCGCCGTGCGCGTGCTGCTGTGGCGCAACCGCGAGAACATGGGCAGCTTTCAGGATGCGCTGGACTTCGCGCGCGCCAATGGCGGCACGCCGGCGCTGGCGAATGTGCGCCGGCTGCAGACCAAGCGCGGCTACGGCCTGCATCTGGACCAGGCCTTGACGGACTATCTGGGCGCTTTCGTGCGCTACAGCTGGCACGACGGCAAGACCGAGACCTATTCCTTTGAAGAGGTGGACCGCAGCGCTCAGCTGGGCGCCGTTCTCAAGGGGGCTGCCTGGGGCCGCGAAGGCGATACGCTGGGCCTGCTGGCGACGCGCAACACGCTGTCGGCCAGCCATCGTGAATACCTGGCCCAAGGCGGCTTGGGCGCTTTCATAGGCGATGGACAGCTGAACTACCGGCCCGAATGGGCGCACGAGATCTTCTATAACCTGCGCCTGAGCAAGGGGGTCTGGCTGGGTTTCGATTTCCAGCAGGTGCGCAACCCCGCTTACAACACGGATCGCGGACCCGTGCGCACTTACGGGCTGAGGCTGCACGCCGAGTATTGAGCCCGCCCGGCCTGCCGGATCTGCGGGCTGCGCGCGCGGGCGTCAAGGCATCAGCGTGGTGCCGGCCAGCACCTTGCCCACGCGCTCATAGTCTGCCAGCAGCTCCTTGTGCAGCGCCGGTGAATCGCGCTGGCTGCTGGGCTCGAAGCCGGCCAGGTTCAAGATGTTCTTGTAGCTGGTCGTGTTGAGCGCGGCCTGCACCTGCTGCTTGATGGCGGCCTGGGCCTGGGCGGGCAGCGCGCTGTTGCTCCACAGACCCATCCAGCCCGTGTACGTGAGCTGCGGGTAGCCAAGCTCATCAAAGGTCGGAATATCGGGCAGCAGCGCCGAGCGCTGGGGCGAGGTGATGGCTATGGCCTTGATCTTGCCCGAGCGTATCAGCGGCAGCGAAGTGGCCAGGCCGTCAAACATCAGCGGAATATGGCCGCCCATGACATCGCTGAGCCCTGGCGTGGAGCCCTTGTAGCCCACATGCACGAATTTCGCACCCGTGGCCTGGGCCAGCAGCAAGCCGGCGACATGGGACATGGTGCCGGGGCTGTAGGAGGCGTAGCTCAGGCCGTCGGCGCGGGCGCGTGCCTGAGCGACCACCTGCTGGAGGTTCTGCGCGGGCAGATTGGGCGCGGCCACCAGCACCAGGCCGCCGCGTGCCAGCTCCGCCAGAGGCGTGATGGCTTTGCGCGTGTCGTGGCGCATTTTCACGATATGGGGAATTTCGCTGACCAGCGAGCTCACGCCCACCAGCAGGGTATGGGCGTCGTTGGGGGACTGCAGCAAATCGTTCACCGCAATCACGCCGGCCGCGCCGGGCTTGGGATCGATCACAAAGGGCTGGCCCAGCGTGCGGCCCAGCTGATCGCCCAGGGCGCGCGCCACGACGTCGGCAGAGCCTCCCACCGGTCCCGCGACCAGGATATGCACGGGCTTTTCGGGCCATTTGACAAGGCCAGGCTCGGCCTGTATGGCGGGCACGGCCCCCGCGAATGAAAGCGCTCCCGCGGCGCGCAGCCACTGGCGGCGGTTGATGGCGGGATGTAGCGGGATGAAACGGCGCATGAAGTCTCCTGTTGTTGTGGCTCTGTTTTTCAGGATGTTCAATGTAGAGATTTACGGCTAGTATTTTTCTCTTTTGGCGCCTCAGTTTTCTCTTTAAGCGTCATTGGGTGCAAACCCTGATGAGCGTCAAGATGCCGTCGCCAAGACTGCAGGCCTCGCATGTGATGTTGCTATGGATACTCTGGTCAGAACTGTCACCCTCAACGGGTTTTTGAATGTATGCAATCAGCATGGGCTGCGTCCCCATGATTTGCTGCGCAAAGTGGGGCTGGACGCGGGTTCGCTGGTGGATGCGGAGCGGCATATTTCCGCGGAAACGCTGTGCCGCCTGCTCGAGCTTGCGGCCAGCGAGGCCGGCTGTGCGGCTTTCGGCGTGCAGATGGCCGAGAACCGGCAGTCGCTGGACTTCGGCATTCTGGGCAGCCTCATGCGCCACAAGCAGTGCCTGCGCGATATGTGGCAGGCGGCGATACGCTACCGCCAGCTGCTCAATGCGGCTCTGGCCCTGTCGCTGGAGTCGGCCGGAGATCTGACCCTGTTGCGCTTTGAAATGCTGCTCGGCAGCCAGGTGCCGCAAAAGCAGGCGACGGAGCTAGTGGCAGGGGTGCTGGTGCGCGCCTGCCAGGGCGTGCTGGGCAGCAACTGGAGCCCGCACGGCGTGAGCTTTATGCATGCGGCTCCGCCCGAGCTGTATCTGCACAAGAAGTTCTTCGGCTGCCCGATCAGCTTCAACAGCGAGTTCAACGGCCTGCTGCTGCGCAGCGTCGATCTCAGCGTTCCCAATCCCGCGGCCGACCCCGAGCTGGTGCGCTATGCGGAAAGCGTGGCCATGCCGCTCAAGGCCTCGGGCGAGAACGCGGTGCTGCAGGAGGTGCGCAAGAACATCTATCTGCTCATGCCGCTGGAGCAGGCCAAGATTGAGCGCGTGGCCGAGCAGATGCATCTGAGCACGCGCACGCTGCAGCGTCAGCTGGACCAGAGCGGCACCAGCTTCTCGGAGCTGCTGGACAATGTGCGCAAGAACCTGGTGCTGCGCTATCTGAACAACAGCCGCTATTCCATAGGCCAGGTCGCGTCGCTGACCGGCTATACGCGCCAGGCCTCATTTACCCGCTGGTTTCAGCTCAACTTCGGTATGTCGCCGCGCGAATGGCGCCAGAGCCAGGCCACGGTTGAGATTGCATAAAAAAGAGCTGCAGCGCAGGCTGGTATTGCGCCGGCAGCTCCGGTTTTCAAAGCGCCTCAGGCACTAGTTCAGAAGCTGTCCATGGCCAGGGCCATGACGCTGGCGCCGCCGCCCACGATGGCCTGGGCCTGGCCCGGCACCCGCGTCAGAATGTGCTCGGCATAGAAGCGGGCCGTGGCCAGTTTCGCCTGCATGAATGCCGCATCCTGTCCCCGCTGCAACAGCTGCTGGGCCACCAGCACCGAGCGGCCCAGTTGCCAGCCCGCAACCAGATTGCCGGCCAGCATCAGATAGGGGACGCTACCCGCGTACACCGCATTGGGCTCGGCCCTGGCCTGTTCCACGACGAAGTCCACCACCTGCACAAAGGCCTGGCGGGCTTGGGCCAGATGCCGGGCCACGGCCCGGGCCGTGTCCGTGCCGCTGGCGTGGAGCTCGGCCTCGGTTTTCTCGATCTGCGCGGCAATGGCCTTGGCGGTCTGGCCGCCGTCGCGGCCGGTCTTGCGGCCCACGAGGTCGTTGGCCTGGATGGCGGTCGTGCCTTCGTAGATGGTCAGGATCTTGGCATCGCGGTAGTACTGGGCGGCGCCGGTTTCCTCGATGAAGCCCATGCCGCCATGGACCTGCACGCCCAGGCTGGTGACCTCCAGGCTCATCTCGGTGCTGTAGCCCTTGACCAGGGGCACCATGAATTCATAGAAAGCCTGGTTTTGCGCGCGGGTCTCGGCATCGGGGTGGTGGTGGGCCGCATCGTAGGCGGCCGCGGCCACGGTGGCCATGGCGCGGCAGCCTTCGGTGCTGGCGCGCATGGTCATGAGCATGCGGCGCACATCGGGGTGGTGGATGATGGTGGCGCTGGCCTTGACCGAGCCGTCGACGGGACGGCTTTGCACGCGCTCCTTGGCGTAGGCCACGGCATGCTGGTAGGCACGCTCGGCCACGGCGATGCCCTGCACGCCCACCGCATAGCGGGCCGCGTTCATCATGATGAACATGTACTCGAGGCCGCGGTTCTCCTCGCCCACGAGGTAGCCGATGGCGCCGCCGTTGTCGCCGTACTGCAGCACGGCCGTGGGCGAGGCCTTGATGCCCATCTTGTGCTCGATGGAGACGCAGTGCACATCGTTGCGCGCACCCAAGCTGCCATCGGCATTCACCAGGAACTTGGGCACCACAAAC
>JAFAIY010000314.1 GCA_019236485.1 Comamonas sp.
GTCATACGCCCCGCGCAGCTGCCGAGCGCGGGTATTAGCACCGCCATCGTCTCCCCTTCTTGGTTGTATCTTTGTGTTTCAAGAACCAGGGGGTTATAGCCCATGCGGCCTGCTGCAGTCTTTCAAACTCCGGAAAAAAAAGGTCAAGAATATGCGGGCCGTGATTTTTTCCGGACGAATATCCAAATCGAATTGCCGATTTTCATAAGCGCCCAACCTCTTATTTGGCCGCGCATAAATCCAAGCCAGATAAAGGTCAAAACAGGGTCCAGCCCAGATATATCAAGCGCAAGCCGCTATCAAAATAATGCGTTTGCTCGTCGCTGCCCGAGCCCGGAATTTCGCACTGTCAATCGACCAAGTGCCACCGCACCACGCGCCGGTCCGCACCAGGGGATGAGCCGCCCGCCGCGCACTCGCGGATGCGAGAATCGCGGGGTTTACGCCTCTCTCTTTGCACACCATGGCCTCTTACCTCCCCCGTTTCTCTTTTGGCGTCCTGCGGGCCACGGCTCTCGCGGCCGCGGTGCTGGCTGCGGCGGCTGGCGGCGCCCATGCGCAGGACGCCGGCGCGGCCAAGCCCGTGGCCGTGAAGGTCTTTGTCGGCGCCATGTTCGAGATCGGCAAGAACACCGGCGACCGCGCGGGCGAGTTCCAGCTGTGGTTTGAGCGTTACTCGAAAGACGCCAAGCCGATCACCGTGCCCGGCGCGCTGAACCCGGTGTTCTGCAACGCCGACGGCGTGTGCGGCAGCGTGCTCGGCATGGGCAAGGTCAATTCCTCGGCCTCGGTGCAGGCCATCGTGCTGAACCCGCAGTTCGACTTTTCCAAGGCCTACTACGTGATCTCGGGCGTGGCCGGCACACCGCCGTCGCGCGGCACCATAGGCGATGTGACCTGGGGCAGCTGGCTGGTCGACTACGACCTGGGCCACCGCTGGGCGCCCGAGGAGGGCAAGCCCGGCGAGCCCGTGTTCATGCCGCGCAAGGGCTATGAGAACTACCGCCGCTTCCAGCTCAACCCCAGCCTAGTGCAATGGGCTCTGCGGCTGAGCCGGGACACGCAGCTGCAGGACTCGGAATCGGCCCGGCGCTACCGCCTGCGCTACCCCGACCCGCAGGCGCGCCGCGCACCCCATGTGGGCGTGGGCACGCATATGACGGGCGACACCTTCTTCCACGGCCCGGGCCTGTCCAAAGAGGCGCAGTACATCGCCAAGAGCTATGGCGCCGACGACTATGTGGCCACCGAGATGGAGGCCGCGGCCATCGCCCTGGTGCTGGCCCGCAGCCACGGCACGGACCGCATCATGAGCCTGCGCGGCGCGGTCAACTTCGACCAGGGCAACCCCAACGAGACCACGCTGGCCCACCTCGACCCCGCGCCCGGCGAGACCGCCGGCGGCTTTGCCGAGACCGTGGCCAATATCACCCAGGTCGGCTCCGTCGTGGTGGACACCATAGTGCGCGACTGGGCCAGCTGGCAGAACGGCGTGCCCGCGCTGCAGCAATAAGGCGCCGCCGGCGGAATCTGGCTGCAGCCCGTGGCTGGCCAGCGCCAGCCGCTATCAATACTCCAGGCAGATCTTGCCGAAATGCTGGCCCGCCTTCTGGCGCGCAAAAGCCTCGGCCATCTGCTGCAGGGGGTAGCGGCTGTCGATCACGGGACGCCAGGCGAACCGCTCCAGCGCGCGCACCATGTCCTGCTGCTGCTCGCGGTTGCCGACGATCAGGCCCTTGAGCGTCTGCTGCTTGCGCATCATCTCCACCGTGGGCACATCGCCCGCAAAGCCCGTGAGCACGCCGATCAGCGCGATATGGCCGCCGGGTGTGCAGGCGCGTATGGACTGCGGCAGGGTGCCGGGGCCGCCGACCTCGACCACAATGTCGGCGCCGCGCCCGCACGTGGCGGCCAGCACCGCATCGCCCCAGGCCGGCTGGTCCTTGTAGTTGATGACTTCATCGGCGCCCAGGGCGCGCAGCTTCTCGGCCTTGGCGCTGCTCGAGGTGGTGGCGACCACCCTGGCGCCCATGGACTTGGCCATCTGCAGCGCCAGTATGGAGACGCCGCCCGTGCCCAGCACCAGCACCGTGTCGCCGGCCTGGATATGGCCGTCCACCACCAGCGCGCGCCAGGCCGTGAGGCCGGCCGTGGTCAGCGTGGCGGCCTCGGCATGGCTCCAGCCCTTGGGCGCATGGGTGAAGGCCGTGGTGGGCAGGTTCACGAGTTCGCGCGCAAAGCCGTCCACGCCGTCGCCGGGCACGAGCTTGAAGTCGAACGGCACCTTGGCCCCCGACTGCCACTGCGGGAAGAAGCAGGAGACCAC
>JAFAIY010000344.1 GCA_019236485.1 Comamonas sp.
CCGCATGCTCGCATGGGCCTCGCGCTCAGGTTCTGGCGCGGGGCTTGAAGATGTGGATTGTTTCGCCGCGCGCGAGCATCTCCACCAGCTGGGCGATGCGCCTGGCGCGTGTCTCGGCTTTGACGGCGGTCTGGATGCGCCAGAGTACCGCGTAGCGATTGGCCGCGTTGAGCGTTGCAAAGAAGGCCTTGGCCTTGGGCTCGGCTTCAAGTGCGGCCAGCAGATCCTCGGGAACCGTGGACGTGCGTGTGCCGTCGTAAGCCCGCGCCCAGCGCCCGTCGGCCTTGGCGGCTTCGATCTGCGCATGGCCCGGCGGCTGCATGCGGCCCGCCTCAATGAGCGCCTCGGCCTTGTCGACGTTGGTTTTAGACCAGATGCTGCGCGTGCGCCGCGGCGTGAAGCGCTGGAGAAAATGCTGCTCGTCGATGCCTTTTTTCTGGCCATCGATCCAGCCCCAGCAGAGCGCGATCTCCACCGCCTCGGGGTAGGTGACGCTGGCTTCATCGGCGCCGCGCTTGGCGATCTTGAGCCAGAGGCCGTCGGAAGTGGCGTGATGCTTCTTCAGCCAGGTCTCGAAAGCCTTGGCGCTTTTGAACAAGGTCGGGGTGGAGCCGGGTTGCACGGCGGATTTGGCGGTAGGCATTGCCTGGAGTGTGCCGCAAGAGCGCCAGCGCGGTGCGCTGCATGGTGACACGGCATGGAGGCTGCGACCTGGTCAGAGCCCGCGCTGCAGGCCAGGAGTTGGCCATGGACGGTTGGTCTTGGCCGAACTCCGTCGCTCAAGCAGCCGGCGCTTTTACCCGCAAGCCCCCACATAACCGCAGGCCGTGCAGAACGAGCAGCCGTCCTTCTTGATCATGGCGTGGGCGCCGCAGTCCGGGCATTTGCTGCCGACGGTCGTCTCGGGCGGGGCCGCCGGGCTGGCCGCGGTGCTGGGTGCGGGCTGGGGCAGGCCGCGGTTGGCGATGATGCTCTGTATCGCATAGGCCAGCAGCGCCACCTCGCTGTCATGCCATAGCGGGATGCGGCTGCCGTCCTCGCGGGTCTTGTAGCCATAGCGCACGGGGCCGCGGTCCCAGGCCACTTTGCGCAGATCGGCCAGGGCCTTGTCGAGAAAGCCGCCGCGCGCGGCCAGGCTCAGGCTGCGCATGGTGGCCGTGATCCATTGCTGGCTCTCGCCGGTCTGGCCCACGGGCATGAAGAACTCTATGGGGCGCTCCACGCCATCGACGACCATGAAGCTCACCACCAGGTACAGGCGCCTCGCGCCATCGTGGGTGAAGTATTCGATCTTGTCGACCACGGCATTCAGCGGTCCTTCGGGGCGGCGCTCGACCACGGCAGTCATGGCCGCATGCAGGGCCGGCTGCTCCGCCGCATCCGTGGACAGCACGGCGCCCAGGGTGTCGTTGGGCCGGTAGGTGGCGCAGCCCTTGAGGCCGGCTTCCCAGCATTCCATATAGAGATGCTTGAAATCCTCGAACGGATAGTCGGCCGGAATGTTGACGGTCTTGGAGATCGAGGTGTCTATATAGGGCTGGACGCGGCGCATCATGGCCACATGCTCGGAGGCGCTGAGCTCCAGCGCGCTCACGAAGCAGTCGGGCAGCGCCGCATCGGCGCCGTGCAGGGCGCGGTACAGGCGCCAGGCATGGTCTTCCACGGTATAGAGCTCGGTGCCGCCGTCGGCCCTGCGCTTTTTGCGCGTATAGGTCCAGGAAAACGCCGGCTCTATGCCGTTGGAGGCATTGTCGGCAAAGGCCAGCGACACCGTGCCCGTGGGCGCGATGGACAGCAGATGGCTGTTGCGTATGCCGTGTTTTTTGATGGCCGCGCGGATTTCCTTGGGCAGACGTTTGACGAAGCCGCTTTGCAGATACTGCTTGGCGTCGAACAGCGGAAACACGCCTTTTTCCTTGGCCAGCTCCACCGAGGCCAGATAGGCCGCATCGCGCATGGCTTGCGCAATGGCTTCGGCCTGGGCCAGGCCCTCGGCGCTCGCATAGTGCAGGCCCAGCAGGATCAGCGCATCGCCCAGGCCCGTGAACCCCAGGCCTATGCGGCGCTTTTGCTGGGCTTCACGCTGCTGCTCGGGCAGGGGCCAGACCGTGGCGTCCAGCACATTGTCCAGCATGCGCACCTGGGTCGCGACCGCGGCGCTGAAGCTTTCAAGATCGAAATGCGCTTTGCCGCTGAACGGCTTGCGCACAAAGCGCGTGAGGATGATGGGCCCGAGATCGCAGCAGCCATAGGGCGGCAGCGGTTGCTCGCCGCAGGGGTTGGTGGCGGCGATCTGCTCCGCATACCAGAGGTTGTTGTCGGCGTTGATATTGTCCAGAAACAGAATGCCGGGCTCGGCAAAGTCGTAGGCCGAGCGCATGATGGCTTCCCACAGCTCGCGCGCCTGGACGCTCTGGTACACCCAGAGGCCGTCGTCGCGGCGGTGGGCGCCGGCCTTGAGCTGGGCATCGCTGGGTGCGGCCGCATGGACCAGATCCCAGGGGGCGTCGTCCTTGACGGCCTGCATGAAGACGCTGCTCACGCCGACCGAGACATTGAAATTGTTCCAGCGGCCCTTCTGGCGCTTGGCCGTGATGAACTCCTGCACATCGGGATGGTCTATGCGCAGCACGCCCATTTGCGCGCCGCGCCGCGCGCCCGCCGATTCCACCGTGGTGCAGGAGGCGTCGAACACGTCGATGAAGGAGCAGGGGCCCGAGGCAAAGGAGTTGGTGCCGCGCACGACGGCGCCCCGGGGCCGCAGATTGGAGAAGTCATAGCCCACGCCGCCGCCGCGGCGCATGGTTTCGGCGGCCTGCGACAGCGCGGTATAGATGCCGGGGTTGCCCTGGGCGTCAAAGCCGTTGGTGGCATCGGCCACGGGCTGGACGAAGCAGTTGATCAGCGTGGCCTTGGTCTGCAGTCCGGCCGCGGCCATGATGCGGCCCGCGCCTATGGCGCCGGCCCGCATATTGTCGAAGAACTTGGCTTCCCAGTGCTCGCGCAGCGCCTCCTTCTCGACAGCGGCCAGCGCCCTGGCCACGCGGCGGAACAGGTCTTGCTCGGACTGCTCGCCGGGCGCCAGGTATTTCTCGGCCAGCACATCCTGGCTGATGGCCTGGGGCGGCAGGATGGGAGAGGTGGTGGAGGGCATGGGTTTAACGCAGACAAGGAATGTCTTGTTGTACCCACGATGGCCGAAATAGCTGTGACGCAGCGCAACAAACACCTTGCGGCGCTCCGGACGCCGCGCGGAGCTTGCGCGGGCTCAATTCCGGCCATTTATTCCTGAAAACATAGCCGCCAGCGCTTGGCTGGCAAGCGATGGCGGTTGTTTTGACCTGGAAAACGCTTAGAGCTTCTTGACCAGCACCTGGCTCTTGCGGCTCCAGTTGTACTTGGCCTTGCGCGCCTCGGGCAGCCACTCGGGATCCACGGGCTGGAAGCCGCGCTTGATGAACCAGTGCATGGTGCGCGTGGTCAGCACGAACAGGGTCTCGCAGCCCTGGGCGCGCGCGCGCTGCTCTATGCGCTTGAGCAGTTTCTCCCCGTCGCCCGTGCCCTGGCTCTTGGGAGAGACGGTCACGGCCGCCATCTCGGCGGTCTTGCCTTCGGGATAGGAATGCAGGGCCGCGCAGCCGAAGATCACGCCGTCGTGCTCGATCACCGTGTAGCTGGCGATATCGCGCTCGATCTCGGTGCGGTCGCGCTTGACCAGGGTGCCGTCGCGCTCGAAGGGTTCGATCAGCTGGATGATGCCGCCCACGTCGTCGATGGTGGCCTCGCGCAGCTCTTCGAGCTTCTCGTCGATGACCATGGTGCCTATGCCGTCGTGCACATAGATCTCCAGCAGCAGTGCGCCGTCGGTGGAGAAGGGCAGGATATGGCTGCGCTCCACGCCGTGCTCGCAGGCGCGCACGCAGTGCTGCAGATAAAAGCCCACATCCATGGGGCTCTGGGCCGGCGGCAGCTGGGCCAGCAGGCGGCGGGCCGCGTCCACGGGCAGCTCGGTGTCTATGGGGTTGTCCTCGCCGTCGGCCTCCAGCGGCTTCATGCGTATGCCGGGGATCTCGGTCAAAAAGATCAGCTTGTCGGCCTTGAGTTCGGTGGCCACGCGCGTGGCCACCTCTTCCATGCTGAGGTTGAAGGCTTCGCCCGTGGGGGAGAAGCCGAAGGGCGACATCAGCACCATGGCTTCGGAGTCCAGAGCGCGGCGTATGCCTTCCACATCCACCTTGCGCACCAGGCCCGAGTGCTTGAAATCCACGCCGTCGACGATGCCCACGGGGCGGGCCGTGAGGAAGTTGCCCGAGATCACGCGCACGCGCGCCCCGGCCATGGGGGTGTTGGGCAGGCCCTGGCTGAAGGCGGCCTCGATCTCGTAGCGCAGCTGGCCAGCGGCCTCCTGCGCGCAATCGAGAGCGATGGAGTCGGTGACGCGCACGCCGTTGTAATAGCGCGGCTCCTGGCCCTTGAGCCGCAGCTGCTCGTTGACCTGGGGACGGAAGCCGTGCACCAGCACGATCTTCACGCCCATGGCCTGGATCAGGGCCAGATCCTGCACGATGGAGCTGAGCTTGCCGGCGGCTATGGCCTCACCCGTCAGACCCACCACGAAAGTCTGATGTCGGAACTTGTGGATATAGGGGGCCACAGACCGGAACCAGGGAACAAAGGTGAAGTTGAAAACGGTGGACATGGGTGATAGGTGAGAGCCCGCAAGGGCTGGCTGCTCCCGGGCGCTGCCATGGGCGAGCGGCCGGACTGGAAAAAAAGCCCGCAAACAGGGCAGGCGGGCAAGCAGGCCATAGTTTAGCGGCTGCATCCCGTGCCCATGGTGGAAAAAGGCAACGACCCGTGCTGCGGCGCGGGCAGCCCCTTAGGGCGTGGCTAGAATCCAAAGTTACAACGGGCGCCAGCGCTTCCCGGCGCATGGCCGGCAGCGGCGGCCCCGGGCATCCTGCCCCAGATTTTTCACCCGACTACCTATAAGCGCTTGTTTCCATTCATGCATTCCAGCTGCATTCCCCTGGCGCTGAGCCTGCTGGCCGGGGCCGCGCTGCCCGCCCTGGCCCAGTCGCCGGCCGCCGCCAATTCGCTGAGCTTCGAGCAGGCCCGTGCGGCCTTGATGGAGCACTCCGAGCAACTGGCCGCATCGGCCAAGGCCGTGGACAGCGCCCGCCTGCGCCGCGAGGGCATGCAGGGGCTGGGCGGCCCGTCGGTGGCCATTACCGGCATCGGCTATCGCTATTCGGCCAATGTCGACCTGGACCTCGACCCGGCGCGCCGCGCCCTGGGCAGCGGTATCTCGCACCTGCCGC
>JAFAIY010000513.1 GCA_019236485.1 Comamonas sp.
CGCCGCGCTCAGCGCCTCGCGGTCGCGCTGCTGGCGCAGCGGCGGCGTCAGGCGCGCGCTGCTGTCGAAATAGCCGATATCGTTCTCGGTCAGCAGCAGCGAGTTGATGGACACGTCGGCCGTCACGTTCAGGCCCTCGGCCTTGGCACGACGCACCAGCTCCACGCCCGCGGCGCTCGATATGCGGCACAGGTGAACCCGGGTCTGCGAGCCGCGGATCAGCTCGAAGATGGTGTGCAGCGCAATCGTCTCGGCAGCCACGGGCACGCCGGACAGGCCCATGCGAGTCGCCAGCGCACCGCTGGCCGCCACGCCCTTGCCCAGGTCCTTGTCCTGCGGGCGCAGCCACACGGCATAGCCGAAGGTGTTGGCATAGCTGAGAGCGCGGCTCAGCGTGGTGATGCTGGACAGCGGCACATCGGCCTGGCCGAAGGCCACGCAGCCCGACTCGGTCAGCTCGGCCATCTCGGTCAGCGTCTCGCCCTTGAGGCCCACGGTCAGCGCGCCCATGGGGAACAGACGCGACTTGTGCTGCTTCTCGGCGCGGAACTTGAGCATTTCCACCAGGCCCTGCTCATCAAGCACAGGCTCGGTATCGGGCGGGCAGACCAGGCTGGTCACGCCACCGGCCACGGCGGCGGCCATCTCGGACTGCAGCATGCCTTCATGCTCGTGACCGGGCTCGCGCAGGCGCACGGCCAGATCGACCAGGCCGGGCAGCACCCAGCAGCCCTGGGCATCGATTTCACGCTCGGCGCCGAAATCGACGGGCACGGAGCCGATGGCGGCAATCTTGCCGCCGGCGATGGCGATATCGGCCTGCTGGTCGAAGCCCCGGGCCGGGTCCATCACCCGGCCATTGCGAATCAGAATCTTCATGGTTTGGCACCAAATTGGCTGCTAGCCCTTGCCACACAAGCGCTAGAAGCTATAAAAATGTTATTGATTTCTGAACTGTGCTTTGCGCACAGCACCGAAACTGACGCGCCCCAAGCCAGGGACACCAAGCTAGGGCCGCCCCGACGCGAGGTGTCGTCCCCCTCCCGCATCGCGAGAGAGGGGGAAGCCGCGCAGCGGCTCAGGGGGTGTTTAAGCCTCATTCCCCGCAACGATGGACATGACCGCCATACGCACCGCAATGCCGAAGGTCACCTGCGACAGGATCACGGCCTGCGGGCCGTCGACCACGGCGGAGTCGATCTCAACGCCGCGGTTGATGGGGCCGGGGTGCATGACGATGGCATCGGGCTTGGCCAGCTCCAGGCGCTTTTCGGTCAGGCCGAAGCTCTTGAAGTATTCCTGGCTCGAAGGCAGCAGCGCGCCGCTCATGCGCTCGTTCTGCAGGCGCAGCATGATGATGACGTCGCAGTCCTTGATGCCCTCTTCGAGGTTGTGGAACACGCGCACGCCCATGCTGGCCATGTCCGCAGGCACCAGGGTACGCGGGCCGACAACACGCACCTCTGCAGCACCCAGCGTGGTCAGCGCATGGATGTCCGAGCGCGCCACCCGCGAGTGCAGCACGTCGCCCACGATGGCCACGCGCAGATTGGAGAAATCCTGCTTGTAGTGGCGGATGGTGTACATGTCCAGCAGACCCTGGGTGGGGTGCGCATGGCGGCCGTCGCCGGCATTGACCACATGCACATGGGGGGCCACATGCTTGGCGATCAGATAGGGAGCGCCCGACTCGCTGTGGCGCACGACAAAGATGTCGGCGGCCATGGCCGAGAGGTTGTCAATGGTGTCCAGCAGGGTCTCGCCCTTGCTGGCCGAGCTGCGCGCGATGTCGAGATTGAACACGTCGGCGCTCAGGCGCTTGGCCGCGATCTCGAAGGTGGTGCGGGTGCGCGTGCTGTTCTCGAAGAACAGATTGAACACGCTCTTGCCGCGCAGCAACGGCACCTTCTTGACTTCGCGGTCGTTGACGCTGACGAAGTTGCTGGCCGTGTCGAGGATATGGGTCAGGATGTCCTTGGACAGCCCTTCGGTGGAGAGCAGGTGGATCAGCTCGCCGTTCTTGTTGAGTTGGGGGTTGCGCTTGTACAGCACGATCAAGCCTCTTGGATACGGAAATGGAACACACCGCCCTCGTCGCGCGCCAGCGCCAGGGAGCGGTCGGCCGGCAGCGCCACGCGCGCTGCGGCAAAGTCGGCCTGGATGGGCAGCTCGCGCCCGCCCCGGTCCACCAGCACGGCCAGCCGCACGCTGGCGGGGCGGCCGTAGTCATAGAGTTCGTTGAGCACGGCGCGCACGGTGCGGCCCGTGTAGAGCACGTCGTCCAGCACCAGGATGTCGGCGCCGTTGACGTCGAAGCCGATCTGGGTCTGGGCGCTGGTGGCCATGCCGCGCTGGGCGAAGTCGTCGCGGTGCAGGGCCGAGGACAGCACGCTGGGCTTGCCCTTGAGGTTCAGGTCCTTGTGCAGGCGCTCCACCAGCCAGGCGCCGCCCGAGGTGATGCCGGCCAGGCGGGTGTTGGGTCCCATGAGGCGCTGCACGCCGCGCAGCAGCTCGCTATACAGGGCTTCGGCGTCCAGGATCAGGCTGCCCTGTCCGGCAATGGTTTCACTCATGGGAGACTCCTCAAAAACTGTTCAAGAATGATGCAGGCCGAAGCCGCGTCGGCGTCGCGTGCGCCGCCCGCCAGGGCCTCCGTCGTGCTGTAGCGCTCGTCCACCTCGTACACCGGCAGTTTGAAGCGGCTTCTGAGCTGGCGGCCGAATTTCAGCGCGCGCGCCGTGTTCTCGTGGGCGGCCCCGTCGGGGTGGTAGGGCACGCCTATCACCAGCGCATGGGGTTGCCACTCGCGGATCAGCTTGTCCACGGCCGCGAGCCGCGCTTCCGCGCCCTCGGCCTTGATGGTCGGCAGCGGGCTGGCGCCGCCCAGCACGCGGTTGCCCGAGGCACAGCCGGTGCGCTTGATGCCGAAGTCAAAGCCCAGGAACTGCTGGAAATGGGCGGGCACCTCGGGCTTTTGCGGCGCCGGGGCTACCGTGATTTTGGCCGAGGAAAAGGCCGCATCGGCGGCCTTGTTGGAAGAAGAAATATCGCTCATGCGCGCCCCGCTTCGGGAGACAGCATCCAGCGCTGCAGGCCCAGCAGGCCCAGAGCGCGGTCGTAGCGCTCCTCCACCGGGGTGCTGAAAATCACCTCGGGGTCGGCTTCCACGGTCAGCCAGGCGTTTTCGCCGATTTCGGATTCGAGTTGGCCCTCGTCCCAGGAGGAATAGCCGAGCGTGACCAGCACGCGCTTGGGGCCGGCGCCGTCGGACAGGGCTTCGAGCACATCCTTGGAGGTGGTCATTTCCAGGCCGCCGGGAATGGTCATGGTCGAGGCATAGGCCGATTCGTTCTCGGGCGCGCCTTCGATGACCATGGGCTCGTGCAGCACAAAA
>JAFAIY010000661.1 GCA_019236485.1 Comamonas sp.
CCCGTGGAGATGTAACCAACCTTGTCTTCGATGCCGTACTTGGCGATGGCCGCCAGGGTGTCGCCGCCGCCGGCGATGCTGAAGGCCGGCGATTCGGCAATGGCGGCCGCAATCGTCTTGGTGCCGCCCGCAAACTGGTCGAACTCGAACACGCCCACGGGGCCGTTCCAGACGATGGTGCCGGCCTGTTTGAGCTGGGCCGCCAGCTTGGCCGCGGTTTCGGGGCCGATGTCGAGGATCATGTCGTCGTCTTCGACTTCGGAGGCCTTCTTCACGGTGGCGGGTGCGTCGGCGGCAAAGGTCTTGGCGGTCACCACATCGGTGGGGATGGGCACTTCGGCGCCGCGAGCGGCCATGGCTTCGATCACGGCCTTGGCTTCGCCGACCAGATCGGCTTCGGCCAGGCTCTTGCCGATCTTCAGGCCCGCGGCCAGCATAAAGGTGTTGGCAATACCGCCGCCCACGATCAGCTGATCCACGTTCCTGGCCAGCGATTGCAGAATCGTCAGCTTGGTCGAGACCTTGGAGCCGGCCACGATGGCGGCCAGGGGGCGTGCGGGCGCGGCCAGGGCCTTGGTGATGGCGTCGATCTCGGCCGACAGCAGCGGGCCCGCGCAGGCGATGGGGGCGAACTGGGCGATGCCGTAGGTCGTGCCCTCGGCGCGGTGAGCCGTGCCGAAAGCGTCGTTCACGAAGATGTCGCACAGCTTGGCCATCTTCTGGGCCAGTTCGGGCTTGTTCTTCTTCTCGCCCACGTTCACGCGGCAGTTCTCCAGCAGCACGACCTGGCCGGCAGCGACCTGCACGCCGTCCACCCAGTCGGCAACCAGGGGCACATTGCGGCCCAGCAGCTCCGACAGGCGCTTGGCCACGGGGGCCAGCGAGTCCGCGGGCTTGAACTCGCCTTCGGTGGGACGGCCCAGGTGGCTGGTGACCATCACGGCGGCCCCGGCCTGCAAAGCCATCTCGATGGCGGGCACCGAGGCGCGCACACGCGTGTCTTCGGTGATTTCACCGGCATCGTTGAGCGGCACGTTCAGGTCGGCACGGATGAAAACACGCTTGCCCTGGGCTTTGCCCTGGGCGCACAGGTCGGAGAAGCGGATGATGTTCATGCAGCAAAAAAGCGACCCAGAAGTCGCCCGTACAAAGATTGGAAAGGTGAAAAATCTGACCCATTTTAGGGCGACCGCCGCGAGCAAGGTGTGCTTTTACCCGCTTACTCGACTCAAAAACAGGAGCATCACCCGCACGCTGTAACTGGGTTTCAACCGAATCCCATGCAACAAATAGCAAAACAGGAGCACGCGGCTCCTGTCATGGCTTGCGCCAGAGCTACCAGCCCAGTCCGATGTGCAGCGGCAGATAGATCAGCATGCCCAGGGCAATGGTGCCGAGAATGCTGCGCTTGTAAAAAAAGTACAGCACCGCAACCACCAGGGCCGGCAGGCGCGCATCGGCCAAGGTCTGGATCAGCTGGCCGTTGCTCATCACGATCTCGGGCGCAATCACCGCGGCCAGTGCCGCCAGCGGCGCGTATTTGAGGCCGCGCTTGAGCCAGTTGGGCAGCGGCAGCTCCTGCCTGGGAAGCATGAAGAAGGCACGGGTGATCACGGTGATCAGCGCCAGCCCGATACAGGTCACGACGACCCAGAAACCGCTCATGACCGGCCCTCCTTGTCATCGGCCACCGGCAGCCGGCGCGCCTGCTTCTGCAGCTGCTCGGTCATCAGGCCTGCGGCCACGGCCGCCGCAATCGCCACCAGGATATTGAGCTTGAGCGGCAGCGCAAACGCGGCCACGGCCGCAGTACAGGCGACGATGGAAGCCACCCAGGTGGCCCGGTCCTTGAGCATGGACAGCAGCACGCCCAGCAGCGCCAGCACCCCGGCAAAACCCAGGCCCCAGGACAGGGGAATCTGGTCGGCCAGGAAAATTCCCAGCGTGGACGGAATCTGCCAGGCCAGCCAGTTGGTCAGCGCCGCGCCCCAGAAATAAGGCAGCTGCTCGGCCTGGGGCTTGGGCTCGGGATAGCGGCGCATGAAGTTCACGAAGATCACGTCGCCGCTGAAGTAGGCTACGGCCAGGCGGTGGCGCAGACTCAGGTGTGCAAAATAGCTGCGCCACATGCTGGACAGGATCACAAAGCGCAGATTCACGCAGATGGCCGTGAACCATACCACCCATAGCGGCGCACCCACGGTCATCAGCGGCAGCACGGCCAGCTGGGCGCTGCCCGCATAGACGGTGAGGCCCATGAACAGCGCCAGGGGCACGGACAGGCCGCTCTTGACCATGGCCACCCCGGTGACCAGTCCCCAGGCCGCGATGCCCAGGGCCGTGCCCGCCATTTCCCCGGAGCCGGTGCGAAAGAACGGGTCTGTGGCTATCGATCTTGCGCGCTGGCTCAGCGTTGCGACGGTATCGCTCATGCGCCGGCAGGCTCCCCGCCCAGCACGACGCCCGCAGGCAGCTCGAAGCCGCGCAGAAAGTCTGCCGCCGCCAGGCGTTTGCCGCCCGCACGCTGCAGCAGCGTCATATTCAGCACGCCAGAGCCGCAGGCCACGCGCACTCCATGCGCATCGGCAGACAGCACGGTTCCGGGCGACCCCGAGCCGGCTTCGGCCGCAGCCTCCCAGACCTTGATGGCCTCGCCGCCCAGGGCTGTCGCGCCGCCGGGGAAAGGGTTGAAGGCGCGCAGGCGGCGCGCAATGACTTCGGCGCTTTCGCTCCAGTCGATCAGGCTCTCGGCCTTCTCAATCTTGTGGGCATAGTTCACGCCCTCGGCGGGCTGAGGCGTGCGGCTCAGGCCACCGCAGGCGGCCATCTCCAGGGCCTCGACGATCAGCCGGCCACCCAGCGCAGCCAGCTTGTCATGCAGGCTGGCCGTGGTGTCGTCGGCGGCAATCGGCAAACGCTCCATCACGCACATATCGCCGGTATCCAGGCCCGCATCCATCTGCATGATGGTGACACCGGTCTCGGCGTCACCGGCCTCGATGGCGCGGTGAATCGGCGCTGCACCGCGCCAGCGCGGCAGCAGGCTGGCGTGGATGTTCAGGCAGCCCAGGCGCGGCGTATCCAGCACCCATTGCGGCAGGATCAGACCATAGGCGGCGACCACCATCACGTCGGCCTCGGCGGCCTCGATCGCGGCCTTGGCGGCCGCAGCCTCATCGGGATATTTGCCATCCAGGCGCAGGCTCATGGGCTGGGCCACGGCAATGCCATGCTCCAGCGCACACTGCTTGACGGGAGAGGCCTGCAGCTTCATGCCGCGACCCGCGGGGCGGTCGGGCTGGGTCAGCACCAGCGGAACTTCAAAGCCTGCCGCCAGCAGGCGCTCGAGGGCCACGCGCGCAAATTCGGGCGTGCCGGCAAAAATGACTTTCATGCTTTGCAAAGAAAATGTCTGTATCTCAATGACTCAGCGCGACCTGTAAAACAGGCACGACCCCAGCAAGAGGGCCGGCAAGGGCCGCCCCGCAGCAAAGGCCGTCCTCCCCTTCCAGGGGGAAGCCGCACTGCAACTCAAGGGGGCATCATCTGCGCGAATCGCGCAGATACATGCTCTCGTCGGTGAACATGACCTTCTGCACCACGCCCTGCGGGTCTATATGCACATGGGCGCGCCGCGCAAAGGTATTGTCCATAAAACGGTAGGTCCAGATGTCGCCATTGAAGCTGTAGACCCGCTCGACCCTTGCCGGCGGGCCGAACTCGCGGTACACGCTGTCCTTGGTGTCCACACCGTTGCGCAGAGCAATGAAGTGGGCGGTATCCAGCACCTGCTCCACACGCACCAGGCGATGCTGGGCGTCGAAGTCCATGTGGTAGACCTGCTGGCCCGCAGGCTGCTGGCTGTAGATCAGCCGCGTGCCGCCTTCCGGCAAGGGCACGACCACGGTGGGCTTGCCCATGCCTTTCTCCACCTCGGCCTGGGGCATGCCCGGCTTCTGCCACTGGGGCACCATGCAGCCCGCCAGCCCTATT
>JAFAIY010000010.1 GCA_019236485.1 Comamonas sp.
CCTGCTGCCCTTGCTGCTGGGCCAGGCCGAGCCCGAAGAGCGCACCCTGTTCTGGCGCTACAAATCCCAGTCCCAGCGTGCGGTGCGCAGCGGCCCCTGGAAATACCTGCGCATCAACGACAACGAGTTTCTGTTCGACGTGGTCCAGGATCCCAGGGAGAGAGCCAATCTCAGGGAGCTGCAGCCCGAGGTCTTTGCAGAACTGCGCCAGCAATGGGAGGAATGGGAGCTGCAGCTGCTGCCGCTCACGGCCGAGGTCTACAGTCACGGCCTGTCCCCCGACATTCAGGCCGACCGCTATGTGCCGGAGCGGCTGACTCAGGGCTAGCGGCCGATGCCGGGCAAAGCCCGGCGCCGCCGAGGCTCGCCGGGCTGCGGTATCCTCGGCCCACCGTGACTCATGTCTGCGGATGCCGCCACAATGGTCCGGTCCAACCGGGCCATTTGCTTTTCCAGCCTGGCAGCCGCGGTCCAGCCCTCCAGCTCCTTTCCATGACTGCCTTGCCCCTTCTGCCCTGTATTGCCATTGCCGGCCCCACCGCCTCGGGCAAGACGGCCGCGGCCCTCGCACTCGCGGATCTGCTGGCGCAGCGCGGGCAGAAGGCCGAGATCATCAGCGTGGACTCGGCCCTGGTGTATCGCGGCATGGACATAGGCACGGCCAAGCCCTCAGCCCAGGAACTGGCCGCGGTTCCCCATCACCTGATCGACATCATCGATCCGCTGCAAGCCTATAGCGCGGCCGAGTTCGTGCGCGACACGCAAGTCCTGGTCGCCGAGATCCGCGCCCGCGGCGCCATCCCGCTGCTGGTGGGCGGCACCATGCTGTACTTCAAGGCGCTGATGGACGGGCTCGACGACATGCCTGCGGCCAACCCCGGGGTGCGCGCCATGCTCGATGCCCAGGCCGCCGAACTCGGCTGGCCCGCCATGCATGCAAAGCTGGCCGAGGTCGACCCCGTGACCGCGGCACGCCTGGCGCCCGGCGACAGCCAGCGCATACAGCGCGCGCTCGAGGTCTGGCAGGTCTCGGGCAGGCCGCTGTCCAGCTTTCACACCAGCAAGAGCCAAGCCGGTCCCGCGGAGCAGATGGGCCTGGCGGCGCTGTTCTCGCTGGAGCCCCAGGACCGGGCCTGGCTGCACCAGCGCATCGCGCTGCGCTTCGAGCTGATGCTGGAGCAAGGCTTTCTGGACGAGGTGCGCGCCCTGCGCGCACGCGGCGACCTGCATCTGGATCTGCCGTCCATGCGCTGCGTGGGCTACCGCCAGGCCTGGGAAGTGCTCGACGCATTGGAAGCCCACCCCGAAAAGCCTCTCGATATGGCGGGCCTGCGCGAGCGCGGCATCGCCGCCACGCGGCAGCTGGCCAAGCGCCAGATCACCTGGCTGCGCTCCATGCCCCAGCGCCGCGCCATCGCCTGCGATGCGCCGGATGCCCAGCAGCAATTGCTGGCCGCGGCCATGAGCATCATTGATGCCGCGCAGCAGCCCGCCGACTAAGGACTGCAGCAGCAGCGCCCATCGTTAAGATCGCTTCATGGCTGCCACCGACTCATCCCACGCCCATCCGCTGCTGCAAGTCAGCGACCTTGCCAAACGTTACGGCGAGGATCAGGCGCAGACCTCGGTTTTCCAGCATGTGAGCTGCGAAGTCTCGGCCGGAGAATTCGTGGCCATTGTGGGCGACTCGGGCGTCGGCAAGTCCACCTTTCTCAACTGTCTGGCCGGCCTGGACAGCTGGCAGCAGGGCCAGGTGCTGCACCAAGGCGTGGACCTTTCCACGCTGAATCAGGCCCGGCGCGCCATCTGGCGGCGCGCACACCTGGGTTTTGTGTTCCAGGCCTTCCACGTGCTGCCGCATCTGGACGTGGCGCAGAACGTGGCCCTGCCGCTGATGCTGCTGGGCCGCATGCATGACGGGGGCGAGCAGCGCGTGCAGCAACTGCTGCAGGCCGTGGGACTGCAGGGCCTGGGCCGGCGCCTGCCCCAGCAGCTCAGCGGCGGGCAGCTGCAGCGCGTGGCCATTGCGCGGGCTCTGGTGCATTCGCCGCCGCTGCTGCTGGCCGATGAACCCACGGGCAATCTCGACCCTTCCACCGCCCGGCAGATCATGGACCTGCTGCTGGCCCAGACGCGCGAGCAGGGCACGGCCCTGATACTGGTCACCCACTCCGGCGAGGCCGCGAGGCGCGCCGACCGCGTGCTGCGGCTGACGGCCGACGGCATGCAGGCCGAGAGGCTTTAGCGCGGATCGCGCACGCGATAGCTCTTGCTGACGAACGGCACCTCCTCCACGCCGCGGCGCTGGTTCACGCACAAGGTCATCGCAAAAAACAGATTGCACAGCAGATTGCAGATGCGCGGCAGGATCTCGGGAATCTCGCGCCCTTCCTGCTCCACGCGCACCATGCAGCGAATCGCCTTCTTCGCTGCCGAACGCGCCTGATGCAGCTGAGGTACGGGCGCGGCGCCGCGCGGCAGCACAAACGCATGCAAACGCTCGCCCGCCTGCTCGCGGTAATAGGCCAGGCGCTGCGCCAGCCAGAACAGATCGGACTCCTCCACGGCCAGCTTGCCGCGGATCGAGCCGTTGATATGAAAGGCCAGCGGCTGGATGCGATCCAGGTCCTCGCGCAGATCCACCCAGGCCGCGGGCGTGGTCTCCAGAGCGCTGCCTATCAGGCCGCAAAGCTCGTCGGTCGTGACCTCGAAGTCGCAGAGATACGAGGTCTCGCAGATAAACGGATAGCAGACTTCGTCAAGGTTTTTGCTGGGCTTCATGGATGGCGGAAGTGGGGAAATCTAGGGGTACAGCCGCTGCAAACAGGCGGCAAAAATGGCCGCGGCCTCGTCCAGGCGCGGCCCGGGCCGTGTCACGGTGCGGCTCTCGTCCTCGCTGAGCCGGCAGACGCGCTGCTCGGCCTGCATGGCGCGCATATGCTGCCATCCCGGGCGCTCCTGCAGCTGGCGCGGACTGTTGCCGTGGTGGGCAAGAATCACCAGGTCCGGGTCGGCGCGCAGCACGAACTCCGGCGACAGGCGCATGAACTGCACCGCGCCATCGGGGGCGATATTGCGCGCGCCCAGCCGCGTCAGCAGCTCGCCCATGAAGGAACACGGCCCCGCCGCATACATGGCGGCGTCGACCTCCAGATAGACGCTGGGCCTAGCAGTGCCCTGCCGCCGCTTGAGCCGCCGGGCCGTGGCTTCAAGCCCCTGCTCCAGGCGCTGCCAGACGGCCTGGGCCTGCCCGGTCTGCAGCACCGCATCCAGCTTGAACAGCATGGCCTGCACCTGCTCCAGGCTCGTGGCATCGGTGACCATATAGGGAATGCCTGCCGCCTGCAGCCGCTGTATCACCGCAGGCACCTGACCGACCAGGACCCAGTCGGGCCGCAGCGCGATGATGCGCTCCATATCGGGCTGCCAGGTCTTGCCCAGCTGCGGCAAGGCGCGCACCTGCGGCGGGTCCAGCGAGAACTCGTCCACGCCGACCAGGCGCTGGCAGGCGCCCAGCGCACACACGCTCTCCGTGGCCGAGGGCAGCAGGGAGATGATGCGCTGCGGCCCCTCATTCTGGGCATGAGTCGAGCCAAGAGTCCCTCCCAGCATTACACCTACCAGCAACAACTTTAGCGAGGGGCCCACTTTACGCTGACAAAGAAGTTACGGCCGGCACTGGCGTAGCCTTTGCTTGGCTGGTAATTCTTATCCATCACATTGTTCAGGCGTGCCAGCACGCTCCACTGCTTGTTGACGGCATATTCGGCATACAGATTGAAGAGACCATAGCCCGGCAGTCGCTGCGTATTCGCAGCATCGGTCTGGCGTTGACTATAGGCCTGAGCCTCAGCGCCCAGCACCCAAGCGTTGACGTTGGTGTCGGCAAACAGTTTGATCATGCGCTTGGAGCGGTAAGGCAGCAGCTTTTCATTTTCTCGGTTAATGGGTTGCATCATGTCCAGCGACCCACCCAGATTCCAATGCGCGACACGCGTGCTTCCAGACAGCGTCAGGCCCTTGATATCTACACGCTCCCAATTGCGGTAGCAATAGCAGGGCATCGCACTGTTCCAGTCATAAGTTATCTGGTCGCGTACGCGATTGTGATAAACCACCGCCGACAGCTTGTTGCCACCTTGCTCAAAATGCAGACCCGTTTCGATATTTCGGCTGCTTTCGGGTCGCAGGCTGGAAGATGCCTGCCCCGTAAAGCGCTCATACAAGGTCGGCGTACGAAAAGCTGTTCCTGCGGATGCGACCCAGCGCAAACTGTCATTGATTTGCAAACCGTAACCCAGACCTCCAGTGGTCTTGCTTTTCTGATCCTTTACATCGTCGTGGCGCACATGAGCATTGATGCTATGCGGCCCACTGCTGTAATTCCACCCCAGTGCCAGGGCATTTTGTACGCGCTTGCTGTCGGTGTTTATGAGGCTCGACCAACTGGAAAGTTGGTAGTTTGTATTCAACGTGTCTTCGTTGCGCTCATAGTCCACGTTGAAGCGATTCGCACCCAATGTCCAGATGTTCTGCCACAGCAGGCCATCGCTCTTACCCCTGGCTGACTCCGGCGACATGGTATGGCGATCCGTGTCCATATCTGTATGCGACAACTGCACCACGCTACGGTACAAACCGCTCCACTGTGCTGACCACCTGAGGCTAGCAGTTGTGGTGTCGACCGTATCGTAATCATCAAACGGCGCAGGACTTTGGTCGTAGTGAGCTTTGAGGCGGTTGTAACGTAGGCTGCCGTCCAGCGTGTGAATTCCCATCTTGTAGCTCAAGTTCACACTGGCTGAGCTGTTGGCATAGCCATCCT
Organism: Comamonas sp.; assembly: GCA_019236485.1. Taxonomy (GTDB): domain Bacteria; phylum Pseudomonadota; class Gammaproteobacteria; order Burkholderiales; family Burkholderiaceae_C; genus Comamonas. Next base: position 4,826 of record JAFAIY010000010.1, read on the forward strand.
TATCGGGGTTAGGAGAAAAAGCGCCAGGATAAACATCCCAGCCATGACTACGCTCATCGGCCACATTGATGGCGTAGGTCAGGCCATTAACACCTCCGGTCAAACCAGCTGCCGCTTTACTGCTGCGATAGCTGCCAAAGCCCAGTTCCGCATAGGGAAGCGGTGCACCGTCCTGCCCCTTGCGGGTGAATATCTGCACCACACCACCCATGGCATCTGACCCATACACCGCAGCAGCAGGTCCACGCAAAATCTCGATTCGCTCGATTTGCGCCAGCGGCAAGGCAGCCCAGTTGGCACCACCTTGCAGCTCCTGCGTGCTGTAACGCACCCCGTCAACAAAGACCACCGTGTTCTGGTTGTTCATGCCTCGTAGATAGACGCTGGTGACCTGGCCTGGGCCGCCATTGCGATTGATCTGCACCCCAGGTACACGGGCCAACACATCAGCCACACCGACAACACCGGCTCGATCAATCTCTTCGCTATCGATGATCGTCATATCCGAGGTAATGCTATCCATGGACTGCGGCACACGCGTGGCCGTGACCACGGTTTCGGCCATGCGCTGCTCGCCGGCGGCCGCGGACTGCGCCTGGGCCGAGATTGAGCACAGCGTCATGGCGGCAGCGGCCACCCAGGTCAGAGGTGCGGAAAAAGCTGCGGCCACGGGCTGGCCACCTGGGTGCAGGGAATTGGAGCTATGCATAAAAAGTCTTGAACAGTTGGCACTGGCGTCCCCGCCAGATGCGACC
>JAFAIY010000121.1 GCA_019236485.1 Comamonas sp.
CCTGGCCGACAAGCTCGAGACCCTGGTCGGCATGTTCGGCATCGGCAACCTGCCCACCGGCGATCGCGACCCCTTCGCGCTGCGCCGCCACGCTCTGGGCGTGATCCGCATGCTGGTCGAGAAGGATCTGGAGCTGGACCTGGAAACCCTGTTGGTCAGCACGCTGCCGGCCTTCGGCGACAAGATCCAGGACGCCACGCCCCAGTTGGTCGAATTCATCTACGACCGCCTGGCCAATATGTTCCGCGAACAAGGCTACAGCGCCCAGGAAGTGGAAGCCGTGCTGGCCTTGCAGCCCCAGCGCCTGTCCGATGTGCAAAAGCGCCTGGAGGCCGTGCGCGCCTTTGCCGCTTTGCCCGAAGCCCCGGCCCTGGCTGCGGCTAACAAGCGCGTGGGCAATATCTTGAAGAAGGCTGAAACAGCTGTTCAACCCCAGGTCAACGCAGCCTTGCTGGTCGAACAAGCCGAAAAGGACCTGTATGCCGCGCTGCAGCAAGTGGCCCCCAAGGCCGAGCAGCAGTTTGCTGCAGGTGATTACACAGCCTGCCTCCAGACCTTGGCAGTATTACGTGCCCCCGTGGACGCCTTCTTTGAGCATGTGATGGTGAATGCTGAGGACGAAGCACTGAAAGTCAACCGTCTGAGTCTGTTGGCCAAGCTGCATGCGGCGATGAATCGCGTGGCGGATTTGGCGAAATTGGCTGCGTGATTTGCAATTTATTGGCCATGGCCAGGGTTGTGCGCGATGCCATGGCCATTGCGCAAGCGATTTTTTAAGGAAAACTGATTCCATGAATTTTTCAGATGCCACCATTGCCATTATTGGCCTCGGTTATGTCGGCTTGCCATTGGCGGTGGAGTTTGGGAAGCATCGTCCGGTGCTTGGCTTTGATATCAACCGGGCTCGCGTGGCAGAACTGCAAAGCGGCAAAGACCACACCTTGGAATGCACATCCGATCAGCTGCAGGCTGCAGCGAAATTGCGGTATAGCTGTGAGGTGGAGGATCTAAAGAAATGCCACATCTTTATCGTGACTGTTCCAACACCGGTGGGAGAGGCTAACCGACCAGACCTCACACCCCTGATCAAAGCCAGCCAGACCGTGGGTGCGGCGCTGAAAAAGGGCGATGTGGTGATTTACGAATCCACCGTGTATCCCGGCGCCACCGAAGAAGTCTGCGTGCCTGAACTGGAGCGCATCAGCGGCCTGAAGTTCAACCAGGATTTCTTCTGCGGCTACAGCCCTGAACGAATCAATCCCGGGGATAAGGTCAACACGCTGACCACCATCAAAAAAATCACCAGTGGCAGCACCCCAATGGTGGCGGACGCTGTGGATGGCCTGTATCGCGAAATCATCACTGCGGGCACCCATAAGGCGAGCAGCATCAAGGTGGCAGAGGCGGCCAAGGTGATTGAAAACACCCAGCGTGATCTGAATATAGCGCTGGTCAATGAGCTGTCTGTTATTTTCGCCCGCTTGGGCATTGATACCTTGGATGTCTTGGAGGCAGCAGGCAGCAAATGGAATTTCCTGCCTTTCCGCCCCGGCATGGTGGGCGGGCACTGCATTGGCGTGGATCCATATTATCTGACGCACAAGGCCGAGCAAGTGGGCTACCACCCCCAGGTCATTCTGGCCGGGCGGCGAATCAACGACAACATGGCGCGCTACGTAGCTCGCACTACCATCCAGCGCATGCTGAAAAATGGCATGGATGTGCCGCGTTGCCGCATCGGTGTGCTGGGCATTACCTTCAAGGAAAACTGCCCGGACATTCGCAATAGCAAGGTTGCCGACATGGTGCGTGAGTTTGAAACCTGGGGTGCCCAGGTCGTGGTGGCTGATGCCTGGGCCGATGTGGCTGAAGTGCAGCATGAATACGGCATTCCCTTGGGGCAGATCAGCCCTGAGCAGCCCGTTGATGCTCTGGTGGTGGCTGTGGGGCACAGCGAGTACCGCGCCCTCACGCCCGCGCAGCTCAAAGCCCTGACGCGCAGCCCCCAGCCTGTGCTTGCCGATGTGAAAAGCCTGTATGACCGCCATGCGATGGCCGATGCCGGCTTTAGCGTATTCCGTCTGTAAACCTTGCACAACATCATGAAGAACTTTGCCCTCATTGGCGCTGCTGGCTATATCGCGCCGCGCCACCTCAAAGCCATCAAAGACACAGGCAACAATCTGCTGGTGGCCATGGATGTGAACGACTCTGTCGGCATCATGGACAGCCACTTCCCTGAAGCCGAGTTTTTTACCGAATTTGAAGCCTTCTCCGCCTACGTGGAAGACTTGAAGCTCCAAGGTCGAAAGCTGGACTACATTGCCGTCTGCTCGCCCAACTACCTGCACCTGCCGCACATGAAGTTTGCGCTGCAAAACGGCATCGACGTCATTTGCGAAAAACCCTTGGTGTTGCGCACCGCCGACCTGGACACCCTCCTGCGCTACGAGGCCGCCTACGGCGCCAAGGTCAACTCCATCCTTCAGCTGCGCCTGCATCCCTCCATCCTGGCGCTGCGCGAAAAGGTGCAGAACGCTCCCGCTGGCAAGGTGTTTGATGTGGATCTGACCTACCTCACCTCGCGCGGCAAGTGGTACCTCAAATCCTGGAAAGGCTTTGACGAAAAATCTGGTGGTGTAGCCACCAACATCGGCGTGCACTTCTACGACATGCTGCACTTCATCTTTGGCAACATCGTCAAAAACGAAGTCCATTACCGTGATGAAAAAACTGCTGCCGGCTATCTGGAATACGAACGCGCCCGTGTGCGCTGGTTCCTCTCGATCGATGCTGATCACCTGCCGGCCAATGCCATCAAGGGGGAAAAACTCACCTATCGCAGCATCACCATTGAAGGCGAAGAGCTAGAGTTCTCTGGCGGCTTTACCGATCTGCACACTCAAAGCTACCAGCGCGTGCTGGAAGGCAAAGGCTACGGCACCGAAGACAACCGCGCCGCCATTGCCACGGTGGAAGTCATTCGCACTGCACCCATTACCCCCAGCCCTGCCAACCCCCACCCACTGCTGGTCAAGGTGCGGGTATGAGTTATTTCAAGCACGACAGCGCCATCGTCGATGAAGGTGCCCAGATTGGAGAAGGCTCGCGCATCTGGCACTTTGTGCATGTCTGCGGCGGCGCCCGCATTGGCAAAGGCGTCTCGCTTGGTCAAAACGTGTTCGTGGGCAACCAGGTGGTCATCGGCGACCGGTGCAAGGTTCAGAACAACGTCAGCGTGTACGACAACGTTACGCTGGAAGAGGGGGTTTTCTGTGGCCCCAGCATGGTGTTTACCAATGTGTACAACCCTCGCTCGCTCATTGAGCGCAAGGACGAATACCGGGACACTTTGGTCAAAAAAGGTGCGACTTTGGGCGCGAACTGCACCATTGTTTGTGGGAGCACTATTGGCGAATATGCGTTCATAGGTGCAGGAGCAGTGGTCAACAAGGACGTTCCAGCCTACGCCTTGATGGTCGGCGTTCCCGCGCGCCAGATTGGCTGGATGAGCGAATTTGGCGAACAGCTTGATCTGCCTCTGGATGGGCAGGCTGAAACCACCTGCGCACATAGCGGCGTTCGTTATGTGCTCCAAGGCAAGACGTTGACTCAACTCTCCTGATCATTGTTCCCCCTTGCATCGTCCCAGGTGGCGGGGGAGATGGCAGATAAATTCACTGACCCATGGACTTCATCGATCTCAAAACCCAATATCAACGCCTGAAATCCGATATCGATGCAGGCATTCAGCGCGTGCTGTCACATGGCCAATATATTCTGGGCCCTGAAGTGGCGGAGCTGGAGGAAAAGCTTGCTGCCTATACGGGGGGCAAATATTGCATCAGCGTGGCCAACGGTACCGATGCATTGCAAATCGCGCAGATGGCACTGGGTATAGGGCCGGGTGACGAAGTCATCACCCCCGGTTTCACCTACATCGCCACTGCCGAAACCGTGGCTTTGCTGGGAGCCAAGCCAGTGTATGTGGACGTGGATCCGCGTACCTATAACCTGGATCCTGTGCAGCTTGAGGCGGCCATTACTCCGCGTACCAAGGCCATTATTCCTGTCAGCCTTTATGGTCAGTGTGCAGATTACGACGCCATCAATGCAATTGCACAAAAGCACGGCATCCCCGTCATCGAGGATGCTGCACAGAGCTTTGGCGCGACTTACAAAGGCCAGAGAAGCTGCAACCTCACCACGATAGCGTGCACGAGCTTTTTCCCCAGCAAGCCTCTGGGCTGCTATGGTGATGGAGGAGCCATCTTTACCAATGACGACGAGTTGGCCAAGGCCATGCGGCAGATTGCTCGCCATGGTCAGGATCGTCGTTATCACCATGTGCGTGTGGGCGTGAATAGCCGATTGGATACCTTGCAGGCAGCGATCCTGTTGCCCAAGCTGGCTGTGCTGGATGAGGAAATAGCGCAGCGTCAGATAGTGGCTCAGCGATACGCCCAGCTGCTCGGTCAGCATGGCATCAGTACCGTTCCTCACATTGAAGTGCACAACACCAGTGCATGGGCGCAGTACACCATTCAGGTTGGCCGTCGGGACCAAGTGCAAGAGCAGCTCAAGGCGGCAGGCATACCCACTGCCGTGCATTATCCCATCCCGCTGAACAAGCAGCCCGCTGTGGCGAATGCCCATGTGCATCTGCCAGTAGGGGATGCTGTAGCGCAAAAGGTAACAAGCCTACCCATGCATCCTTACTTGGATGAAGGCAGCATTCTGAGAGTGACCCAGGCTGTTGCCAACGCTTGCAATTAACACAATACATTTAAACCATTGTCAGGCGGTCGTTGGCTGCTATTGATTTTTTAGCACCACTTCATGAGTACCACTCATTACCGTTCTGACATCCAGGGCTTGCGCGCTATCGCGGTGCTGGCCGTGATGCTGTTCCACTACAACCCCGCCTGGCTGCCTGGCGGGTTTGTTGGCGTGGATGTTTTTCTGGTCATTTCGGGCTACCTCATCGTCTGTATCCTGCTTCAGAAAAAGGCCCAGCCGGACTATCGGTTGATAACTACGCTGCGCTATTTCTATCTCAGCCGCATCAAGCGCATCGCGCCAGCGTATTTCGCGATGCTGGTGCTGGTGTCGCTTTTGGCTGCAGTATTGCTATTGCCTCAAGATTTAGAGATTTACAAAAAAGGGCTGGGCCAGGCTGTTTGGTTTCACAGCAATAGCTACTTTGCCGGTTTTGGTGATTACTTCGCCCCGGCCAGTCACGAACAGCCCCTGCTGCACACCTGGTCGTTGGCTGTGGAAATCCAGTTTTACCTGTTGGCGCCGTTTCTGGTTCTGTTGTTACCAGTCAGAGTGCTCAAGTGGATGCTCGGCCTGCTGCTCGTCGGCCTAACTATCTTGGCGCAATACCGTCTGAGCGTGCTGGGCATCCATCAAGATACCTACTACAGCCTGTATGCCCGCCTGCCCGAGTTTTGTGCTGGTGGTTTGATTGCTGCGTATGCGCACAGTTACAAAGGTGGGCGACACGCTTGGCCCGCTGTTGCGGGCTTGGTGATGGTATTGTCAGCCGCTGCAGTACAGCCCCGGCTAGGACCCTTCCCAGGTCTGCTGGCATTGTTACCTGTGGTGGGCGCAGCGCTTATCCTTTTACATCCTTCACAGGGCTTTACCCAGTGCCTGTTGGGTAGCCGCTTCATGGTCGGGGTAGGCGAACTGTCTTATTCGCTGTACTTGTGGCATTGGCCAGTACTTGCCTTGTTGCGCTATTACACAGGAGAACAGCTACTGGACATACCCTTCAGTTTGCTGTTCTTTGCTATTACTTTGTTGTTGGCCACTTTGTCTTTCTATGGGTTGGAGGCTCCGCTGCGAGTCAGTCGTATGGGTGTTCGCCAAGCTGTTGGCTACGGCCTGTTGACATGCGCGGCCCTAGCCACTGTGCCGAGCATGGCAAAACTCAATCAGGCGTTGTCGCCACCGCCTCTTCCTATCGAATATCAGCGCTACGCTGACCCAGCCACCATTTGCCACGGTCAAATTATTGGTGACTGCCTGAAAGGTGATCTGAGCAGCGACAAGGAGGTGCTGGTACTGGGTGATTCTCACGCGGCCATGCTCAACCTGTTTTTTGACCAGTTGGGCAAGGAGCTGGGTTTCAAGGCTCGGATCATCACTGCAAGCAGCTGTGTCACCATCCCTGGGTTTGACTACCAGAGGATTGCCGAGTGGGGGCACAAGCCCTGCCTGACGCAGATCGAGCAGGCCCAAATACACCTACCCAGCGCCAAAGTCATATTCCTTGCCGCCAGTTGGAACTGGCAACTGGCCTCCAGTGATTTCCAGCACGCCCTGGAGGCTTTTTTGACCGCGCAAAGCCAGGCTGGCGCACGGGTCTACCTCCTAGAGCAAGAGCCCCTGCTGAGAAAAAACCCGCTGCGTGCCCTGCGTTTCAAGGCCTTGGGGCTGGCGCCAGAAATCGGCATCGACCCCGCCTACCAGCAAGCCAACACCACCTTGCAGCGTTTGGCAGCAAGCCACTCTGGCGTCAACTGTCTGAATTTTGAAGCCACCGGCCTGTTCGCCGAGGCGCCTTTTGCTGATGGCATCCCTATTTATCTGGATGAGCACCATCTGAACGAAGCTGGCGCCAAACGCTATGCCGCTGTAGTGCGCAGCGCATTCAAAAAAATCTTGGATTAAGGCCGAATGCGCAGACTCCTTCCCCAAAGCACCTACGCCCGCAACGTGCTCACGCTGATGACCGGCACCACGCTGGCGCAGGCCATTCCGGTCGCCATCAGCCCCCTCCTCACGCGCCTGTACAGCCCGGAGGAATTCGGCCGTTTTGCCCTCTACATGGCCGTGACCATGATTGCCAGTGTGCTGGTCACTGGGCGCTACGAGCTAGCTATCCTGCTGCCGCGCCAGGACAAAGATGCATTGCACATTGCCGCCCTGGCCATGGTACTCAGCATCGCCATGAGCGCCGTGTTGTTGCTTGTCGTCCTCTTCTTTGCCCAGCCGATCGCCGTGCTGCTGGGCGATGCCGCGCTGGCGCCCTGGTTGTACTGGGTGCCTGCATCCACCCTGTTACTGGGCATGTACCAAAGCCTCAACTACTGGAGCAACCGCAAAGCGCAGTACAAGCGCCTGGCCATCAGCCGCACGGTGCAAAGCGGCAGCGCCTCGCTGGCACAATTGGGCAGTGGCTACGCAGGCAGCGGCGCCGTAGGCCTCGTGGGGGGGCAAATCACCGGGCAGGTGCTGGCTACCAGCGTGCTGGCACGCCTGATCTGGCGCGAAGACCACGGCCTCATCCGCACCCTGCTCCCTCTGCGCAGCGTGGCGCTGGCCAAAAAATACATCGACTTTCCCAAATATCTGATCGTCGCCCACGGCTTCAACACCGCCTCAGGCCAGATGCCCGTGCTGCTCCTCAGCGCCCTGTTCAATACCACAGCGGCGGGCTTTTTCACCCTCACCCAGCGGGTTATGGCTGCGCCCATGGCTCTGGTTGCTGGTGCTCTGGGCGATGTGTTTCGGCAAGAGGCTAGCCAAGCCTATATGCGCCAAGGCCAGTGCAAGGCTATCTATCAGAAGACATTCAAGCGTCTACTGTTGATCTCGGCAGTGCCCTTTACCATCTTTTTCTTTGTCGCTCCTGCGCTATTTGCCTGGATGTTTGGCGAACAGTGGCGCGTGGCCGGTGAATATGCGCAAATCCTGACGCCTATGGCATTTTTGCAGTTCATTACCAGCCCTTTGAGTTCAATGTTCATGATTGCGGAAAAACAAAGGCTGGATTTGCTTTGGCAGATATTTCTATTGTTCTTGGTCATTGTTTCTTTTGTGTTGGGAAAATTTTTCTCAAATTCGGCGGATGCATTGAAAATTTTCTCATCTGCCTACTGTCTTGCCTACGGAGTCAATGGGGTAATGACTTATCATTTTGCAAAAAATAGTACGTCGCTATGGAAAAATTAAAAATATTATTGATCACGCAAGGTGTTTCCAGGCTGGTGAGACCGTTATTTGAATCAGAACATCAGGTGATCGGGGTTCTGGAATCCATGTCGCGCGATTTTGATGGATCAAAAAATAAATCTATATTGGTTAGATTTCTAAAAAAAATCTACAGTGCCGTAAAAAGGCAAGATGTATTTCTTCCTGATTTTTGTAGGAAAAAAAATATTCCATATAACTTTATATGGAAGAAAAACTCAAAAGAAATCGCGGGCTGGATTGAAAGTTTGAATCCGGATTTGATTGTTGTTTTCAGCATGTCCCAGCTCCTGAAAGACGACATCCTGAAAATTCCACGCCTTGGCGTCATCAATCTGCACCCGTCATTCCTGCCGAGCTACCGTGGTGCCAACCCGGATTTTTGGCAATATTATGATATGGAGATGAATCCCGGTGCAACAGTTCATTATGTGAATTCTGGAGAGGATACGGGCGACATTATTTATCAGGAAAGAGTACATATCCCTTTGGGCACAAAATCACCTGCGCGGTTGGATAA
>JAFAIY010000140.1 GCA_019236485.1 Comamonas sp.
GGGCGGCTGCACGCCCGACGAGCTGCGCTGCTGGGTGGCCAACCGCTTCTACTACCAGATCTGCATTCCGCGCAAGGACGCCGCCATACTCGCCAACATGCCGGATCGCGCCCACCGGCGCCTGTGGGTGGAGCGCATACTCGACCACGACGGCGATGGCGAGCAGGCCGGAGGCATAGAGGCCTGGACGCGCCTGGGCGAAGCCGTGGGCATCGAGCGCGAGGACCTGTGGTCGCTGCAGCGGGTCGCACCCGCCGTGCGCTTTGCCTGCGATGCCTATGTGAACTTCGCGGCCCGCGCGCCCTGGCAGGAGGCCGTGTGCTCTTCGCTCACCGAGATGTTCGCCCCGCAGATCCACAAGGACCGGCTGGCCACCTGGCCCGGGCATTACCCGTGGATAGAGGCCGCGGGCCTGGACTACTTCCGCAGCCGCATTCCTCTGGCCGCGCGCGACGTGAACCACGGGCTGCGCGTGACGCTGGAACATTTCACCACGCGCGCCGCGCAGCAGCGCGCGCTGGACATTCTGCAGTTCAAGCTCGACATCCTCTGGAGCATGCTGGACGCCATCGAGAAAGCCGCCCGCCCATGAATAGCTCCCCCCTGCCCCAGCTGACGCGCCGCCTGCGCATGCAGTACGAACCCGCCCAGTCGCGCTGGGTGCTGCTCTACCCCGAAGGCATGGTGCAGCTCAACGACAGCGCGGCCGAGATCCTGCGCCGCTGCGACGGCCGGCACACGGTAACGGACATCGTGGGCGAGCTGGAGGCCCTGTTCGAAACCCAGGGCATCGCGCCCCAGGTGCAGTCCCTGATCGACGAGGGCGTTCGCCGTGGCTGGCTCGACTGAAGCTCCGTCGCCGCTGTGGCTGCTAGCCGAGCTGACCTACCGCTGCCCGCTGCACTGCGTGTTCTGCTACAACCCCTTGCGCTATGCGCAGACCGGCGCGGAGCTCAGCACCGCGCAATGGGTGGACGTGATGCGCCAGGCGCGCGCGCTGGGCGCCGCGCAGATAGGCTTTTCCGGCGGCGAGCCGCTGCTGCGCGACGATCTCGAGGAACTGGTGCAGGAGGCCCGCTCGCTGGGCTTCTACACCAATCTGATCACCTCGGGCGTGGGACTCACGCCGGCCCGCGCGCAGCGCCTCAAGCATGCGGGCTTGGACCATGTGCAGCTTTCGTTCCAGGACAGCACGCGCGAGCTCAATGATTTTCTGAGCCATACACGCACCTTCGAGCTCAAGAAGAAAGTTGCCGCCATCATCAAGCAGCATGACTGGCCCATGGTGATGAACTGCGTGCTGCACCGGCACAACCTGCCCCATGTGGACAAGATCATCGAGATGGCGCTGGAGCTGGGCGCCGAGTACCTGGAGCTGGCCAACACCCAGTACTACGGCTGGGCCTGGCTCAACCGCGACCACCTCATGCCCACGCGCGAGCAGCTCGAGCAGGCCGAGGCCGTGGTCCGGCGCTACCGCGAGCAGATAGGCTCGCGCTGCCGCCTGCTGTTTGTCGTGCCCGACTATTTCGAGCAGCGGCCCAAGGCCTGCATGAACGGCTGGGGCGCAGTCTTCCTGAGCATTGCGCCCGACGGCCTGGCCATGCCCTGCCACAATGCGCGCGACCTGCCCGGCCTGCAGCTGCCCAACGTGAGCCAGCAAGCACTGGCCGAGATCTGGCAGCGCAGCACGGCCTTCAACGCCTACCGCGGCGAGGACTGGATGCACGAGCCCTGCCGCAGCTGCGACGAGCGCCACAAGGACTTCGGCGGCTGCCGCTGCCAGGCTTTTCTGCTCACCGGCGATGCCGCCGCCACCGATCCCGTGTGCAGCAAATCGCCGCGCCACGACAAGGTGCTGCAACTGGTGCGCAGCGCGCCCGAGCGGCGCCACATACCCATAGTCTTTCGCAGCGCTGCCGAGTCGAGGTCGCTATGAGGAAAGCGATCCTCGTCCTGGCCCTGCCGCTGGCGACCGCCTGCCAGGCCGGCCAGGGCGTGACGCCGCAAGACCTGGCCGTGCTGGCTGCCACCTGCTTCACCTGCCATGGCCCGAACGGCCAGCCGCCCGGCAACGGACCTGGCTCCATACCCGGACTGCGCGGCCGCAGCGCCGGCTTTCTGCTGCAGCGCCTGCGCGAGTTCAAGGCCATGAGGCCCGAGCGGGCCGGAGCCGACGCCACCATCATGCCGCTGCTGCTGCAAGGCTATGACGAGGCGCAGATCGAGGCCCTGGCCCAGTGGTTTGCGCGCCAGGAGCAGCCCTGATGCCGACCAGCCGACGCGGGCTTCTCGGCTCGGCCCTGTGCGGCACGGCGGCCCTGGCCGCGCCGGCCCTGGTGCATTCGCGGGCCGCAGCAGCGCGCGTGCTCGTGGTGGGCGGTGGCTTTGGCGGTGCCACGGCCGCGCGCTATCTGCGCCGGATCGCACCGCAGCTGCAGGTGACGTTGATCGAGCCCGCGCGGCGCTTCTACACCTGCCCGTTCTCCAATCTGTATCTGGCCGGTCTGCGCAGCTGGGAAAGCCTGGGCCACGACTATGACGGACTGCGCGCCGCGGGCGTGGAAGTCATCCATGAGCGCGCCGAAGATGTGGATGCCGCCGCGCGCACGCTGCGCCTTGCCGGCGGGCAGCGGCTGCGCTGGGACCGGCTGGTGCTGTCCCCGGGCATAGACCTGCGCTGGAACGCGCTGGACGGCTATGACGAGGCCGCCGCCGAGCTCGCCCCCCATGCCTGGAAGGCCGGCGCACAAACCCTGCTGCTGCGCCGGCAGATGCAGGCCATGCGCGACGGCGGCACCTTCGTCATGGTGATTCCCGACAACCCGTTCCGCTGCCCTCCCGGCCCCTACGAACGCGCGGCCATGGTGGCCCACTACTTCAAGCGCTACAAGCCGCGCAGCAAGATTCTGCTGCTCGACGCCAAGGAGAATTTTTCCAAGAAAGCGCTATTCCTCCAGGGCTGGAAGGCCCTGTATGGCGAGATGATCGAATGGCTGGGCCTGTCGCGCGACGGCCAGGTCGTCCGCGTGGATGCGCAAGCGCTGGAGGTGGAAACCGTCTTCGGTGCGCGCCACCGGACCGACGTTCTCAATGTGATTCCGCCGCAAAAAGCCGGCTTCATCGCCGAGCGCGCGGGCGTGACGGACGCCAGCGGCTGGGCGCCGGTCAAGGGCGAGAACTTCGAGTCGCAGCTTGTGGCCGGCATCCATGTGCTGGGCGATGCCAGCTTTGCGGGCCCCATGCCCAAGTCCGGCTTCGCCGCCAACAACCAGGGCAAGCTGGCTGCGGCCGCCATCGCGGCCGAGCTGGCCGGCCTGGAGCCACCGACGGCCGCCTATGCCAACACCTGCTACAGCCTGATCGGCCCCGGCTACGGCATCTCGGTGGCCGGCGTCTACCGCGCGCAGCAGGGACGGCTGATCGACGTGCCGCATTCGGTGGGCATCAGCCCGCTGGATGCAGATGCGGCCTTTCGCGCGGCCGAGGCCAGCCACGGCGCGGCCTGGTATGCGGCGATCAGCGCCGATATCTGGGACCGCTGATTCCGGCTCAGCCCTGCTCCAGCCTGGCCGCGGCCCGCTCATGCCCGGCCTGGGCCGCGCGCAGATACAGAGTCCTGGCCTGCAAGGCGTCGCTGGGTCCGCCCAGACCCAGCTCGGTCATCTGCGCGAGCTGGTACAGGGCGTCGGCATCGCCGGCTCCGGCCAGCCCCTCCCACAGCCTGCGTGCCTGCAGGTGATAGCCGAGCCGGCTGGCCGCCTGGGCCTTGAGGTGCAGATCGGCACCCGCAAGCATCAGGCGCGCAGCCCCCAGCAGCGTGCAGGGATGCGGAAAATCCTGGCCCGGACTCATGGCTTGGTCGCGAGAACCCAGGCAGCCAGCAGCTTGAGGTCCTGGGCCTTCAGGCTGGAATGCGCGGGCATGGCCGCACGCCCCCATTTTCCCGAGGAGCCCATCTGGATCGACTGGGTCAGGGTGGCCACGCCGTCCTTGTCGCCCGCATATTTGCCCGCGATAGAGCTGAAGGCCGGGCCAACGATTTTTTCCGTGGCCGAGTGGCAGCTGAAACAGCCATTGGCCTTGGCGAGATCCGCGGCCGCGACGAGGTCGGCATCGGCCGCATGCGCCGAGGCAGCGGCGCAGAGAAAGCTGAGAGCAAGCAGTGTGCGCATGGCGGGAGTAGCAAGATGCAGAGTTGAGGAACATCAAGCAATTGGCAAAATCCATGCCAGGCCCGTCTCCCTGCAAAACCCACCTCAGGCCGCCGCCGATTGCCATATCGGACCGTGACACTGTTCAGGAATGAAGCAGCTGGTGTCGCAGTCTCCCTCTGTTCTGCTTGCTATCGGACGGTCAAGCTCAGCGCCTGTCCAGGGCCTGCTGCTCATGGCGGGGATACCACTGTACCAGGCTGCGGTTGAATTCGGCGGGCTGGGCGGCCCAGGCCGCAAAGCGCTCGGGCGGCTTCACGCGCAGCAGCTCGCTGAGGTCCACGCCCTGTTCGGCGCTGTCGCGCATGAGAGCCGTCAGCCATTGCAGCCAGTCGCGCGTCTGCGCCATGCCCAGCCGGCCCTCGTGCACGGGACCATGGCTGGGCACCACCAGCCTGAACCGACCCTGCACCTGCCATTTCTCCAGCAGCTCCAGGCTTGCCAGCCAGGCCGCGGGATCGGCATGGGGCGTGGTCGGCACGCGCTCGGCAAACACCAGGCCGCCCGCAAACAGCACGCCCGTATGGCTGTCTATGAGCACCAGATCGTCGCCGGTATGGCCTTGCAGACGGTGCAGTTCCAGCACATGCGGGCCCAGGCGCAGCGTCTGCGGCGGCAATGCCTCGCGCGCCGGCGTGGCCTTGGTGCCCCGCATCCAGTCGCCGCAGAGCCGGTACAGATTGTCCTCGTAGGCCGCTCCTTCGGCCTGCATTCCTGCGATGCTGCCGGCCAGGGCCTGGATGGACTTGTCGCTCCAGGCCTGGTTGCCCAGGAAATAGTCGGGATGCAGATTGAGGTTGAGCACCTGGCGCACGGGCTCGTCCGTCACGCGCGCTATGGCGCGCCGCTGCTGCTCCCCATACAGGCGCGAGGGACCGGTGTTGATGACCACCACGCCTTCGCCCGTGGCGATGAAAGCGGTGTTGATGATGTTGCAGCCGTTCGCTCGCGTGAAGTCGGCCACCGCCCCTTCGATGACCCAGGTGTGCTCGGCGATCTGGCGCGGCTGCAGGCCGTAGTCCAGCTTCCGCGCGTCGGCGCGCGCCGCGACCGGCGCGGCGGTCTGGGCCGGTACCGACGACGCCAGAGCCGCCAGCAGCATCCATGCGGCTGCGGCCTTCATGCGCCGACCTCGGCATCAATGCGATTGCCGTTGTTGTCCTGGCCCTGCAGGCGGAAGCGCTGCGGACCTTCGCGCGGCAGCTCGAAAGTGATGAGCGGATTCTCCGAGACCGGCTCGTGCGGTTCGAGGCGCCACCAGAGCTGGCCGTCGGCGTCACGCAGCTCCAGGCGCTCGATGTAGAACGCCGGAATTCCGGCCACCAGCCCGGTATCCATGGGGTGCATGACGCGCACGCGCAGCCGGCGGCTGCCGTCGATCACATTGTTGAAGATGCGCGCCTGCACCTGGTTGAGCGTGCTTCTCCAGGAGCCGTCGACACGCGAAGCCCCGGGCACGGTACAACCACCTCCGGCAGCCTGCGCCAGCACGCTGCCCACATGCCACAAGCCGTCCCGGGTCTGCACCATGGCCCGTACCGGCGAAGCCTGCTCCAGCCGCATGCGAAACGACAGCATGGGCAGGGCGCGCAGCGGCTCGAAGGCCAGCACCTCGCGCACGGGATTGCGGTCCACCACGACCAGCATGCGCTGCACGCCGCCTCCCATGTTCGCGAGAGCGCGCGCATCCACCTGCAAAGGCACGTTCATCGCATCATCGGCGAACGCCGGCGTACGCACGATAACGGCATCGGTGAAGCGCACGGGCGCATTCGCCAGGTATTGCTCGCGCAGCGACGGCCACTGCATGGAGCCTAGCGGATCGCCGCCGGTGCGATCATCGGCCGCGCGGGCCGCTCCGGCGCCCAGCGCCCCCAACAACAGCAATTGACGACGTTGCAGCAACTGTTTTCCTCCTGGCTTTGATGCATGGCCCGGCACCGCATCCCTATGCGGGCGGCCATCACCATGGCTTGAGCAAAAGCAGTGCCAATCTGAGCCGATAGGCGCCAGGTTCGCGAAAACCGCCTGCCTTGCCCTCTGATCGGAGGGAAGAACCCTCAGGCCGCCTGCCGCCGCCCGGCAAGCCGCTCAGGGCCAGACTGCTCCAGCACGCAACAGTCTCAATGCAGCTCGGCCAGAAAGGCCTTGATGGCTGCGTTCACGGGCTCGGGATGGGTGAGATTGGACGCATGTCCGGCGCCGGGCACATCCACCCAGCGCGCATGAGGCAGGGCCTTGAACATGGCGCGTGCACGCTCGGGAGCGATGGCCGCATCCTTGTCGCCGTGGATCACGAGTGCCGGTACCTTGATTTCGGCCAGGCGCGGGCTGATGTCGTCGCGCAGCGCCAGCGTGGCAAAGCTCTGGCCCAGATTGATGGGCGTGGCCTGCTTCCATTGGGCCTTCCACTGCGCGGCGCCGCTCCAGCCGCTGCCCAGAATGACCTGCTCCACGGTGGCGGCCATATCGTCCGACAGCCCATGCTCCATCCAGGCCTTGAGCAGGGCCTCGTGATGCGGCATCTGCTCCGGGTCTTCCAGCATGGCCTGGGTGTCTATCAGCACCAGCGCCCCTACCACCTCGGGATGGATGAGCGCGCAGCGCAGCGACAGATAGCCGCCTTGCGACATGCCGACCAGCACGGCCTGCTCCACGCCCAGATATTTGAGCAGGGCGGCCAGGTCGTCGGCCGAGTCGTAATAAGAGAACGGTGCGCAGTGGTCGGGGTCCGCCGTCCGGCCATGGCCTCGCTCATCCCAGCAAATGCAGCGAAAGCGCTCCTGCAAAGCCTGGACCTGGGATGCAAACATGGTGTGATCCATGAGCAGGCCGTGCGAGAACACGATCGCCGGGCCGCGCCCGCCGCTGTCTTCGTAGTAGAGGTTCTGGCCGTTGACCGGGGCAAAAGGCATAGAGAGGCTCCTTCACTAGAGGGGAGGGACCGCGGTCCCGCTCCGCCACATCCTAGGCAGCTCCCATGACAGCAGCAAGCGGTGTGGCCCTAAAGCCCAATGCATGGCGCAC
>JAFAIY010000475.1 GCA_019236485.1 Comamonas sp.
GGCTTTATGTTCCAGGCGCCCACGCTGCTGGACTGGCACAGCGCGCTGGACAACGTGCTGCTGCCCGTGTCGCTGCAGCGCCGGCCCACGCCCCAGGACAAGCAGCGCGCGCTGCAGCTGCTGGAGCAGCTGGGCCTGGCCAGCCATGCAAAACACCATCCGCGCCAGCTCTCGGGCGGTCAGCAAAGCCGGGTGGCGCTGGCGCGGGCCCTGATCCTGGAGCCGCCGCTGCTGCTGCTGGACGAGCCGTTTGCGGCGCTGGACGCCATCACGCGCGCCGAGCTGCAGGACGATCTGCTGCGCACCTGCCGTAAACACGGCACCACGGTGCTGTTTGTCACCCACGACATCAACGAGGCCGTCTACCTGGGCGACCGCATCGCCCTCATGCACCACGGGCGCATCGTGGATGACTGGACCATAGCGCTGCCCGCGCCGCGCACCCAGGCCATGCGCCATGGCGCGGCCTTCAACGACTATTGCGCGCGCGTGCGCGCCTCCATGGACAGGGCCAGCGCATGACTGTCAAGCCACTGTATGCACGGCTGCTGGCCGTCGCGCTGCTGCTCATCCTGCTGGGCCTGTGGGAGCTGGCGGTGCGCCAATGGGGGCTGTCGGCCCTGGTGCTGCCCGCGCCCTCGGCCATTGCGGCCGCGCTGTGGTCGGGCCTGGCCTCGGGCTATTTCTGGCCCCACATCGCCGCCACCTTGCAGGCCCTGCTGCTGGGCCTGGCTACGGGCAGCATGATCGGCCTGCTGGCCGGCATGGCTCTGGCAGAGTTCGAGCTGCTGGAGCGCGTGCTCAAGCCCTATGTGGTGGTCAGCCAGGTCGTGCCCAAGCTCGCGCTGGCGCCGCTGTTCGTGCTGTGGTTCGGCTTCGGCATGCTGCCCACGGTGCTGATCACGGCGCTGATCTGCTTTTTCCCGCTGATGGAGAACACGCTCACCGGTCTCAGGCAGACCGATGCCCAGCGCCTGCAGCTGTTTCGCATGCTGGGCGCCACGCGGCTGCAGACCCTGCTGCGCCTCAAGCTGCCCACGGGCCTGCCCGCCATACTCGCGGGCCTGCGCGTGGCCGTGGTCCTGGCCCTGGTCGGCGCCGTGGTCGCCGAGTTCATGGGTGCCAGCCAGGGCCTGGGCGCCGTGGTCATCGCGGCCCAGGGCATGATGGATACCACCTTGATGTTCGCGGCCCTGGTGCTGATTGCCGCCATGGGCCTGCTGCTGTACCAGGCCTGCCTGATGCTGGAGCGCAGGCTGCTGCGCTCCCATGCTTTTCCAAATTCCCGCTCGGGCGACAAGTCCTGAGTCCCGCAACCTGTCCCTTCGCGCCATGCATACAACGCTCAAGTCCCAGTTCATCTCCCGCCGCAGCCTGCTCGGCGCCACGGCGGGCTTCGCCGGCCTGACGCTGGCCGGCGCCGGCATGGCCGCTCCTGTCCAGGGCAAGATCCGCCTCGCGGGCTGGAGCAAGCCCATCAGCGAGATTACCAACCTCCTCGTCGAGCCCGAAAAAGGCTTCTTCAAGGCCCAGGGCCTGGAGCTGGCCTACCTGCCCGGCGCCGGCGGCGGCGACGCCATCCGCAACATGCTCAGCGGCCAGGCCGACGTGGCCTTCACCGACCCCGGCTCCTTCTTCATGGCGCTGGACAAGGGCGAGAAGCTGGTCGCGATCTACGACATCTATCCGCAGAACGTGTTCAACGTGGTGTCGCTGAAGTCGGCAGGCATCCACAAGCCCGCCGACCTCAAGGGCAAGAAGATAGGCGTCTACAGCCTGTCCAGCGGCACGCGCCAGAACCTGCTGGTGATGCTGCACCAGGCCGGCCTCAAGGAGTCGGACGTGAGCATCGTCGTCACCGGCCTGCTCAACTTCGCGCCGCTGATGCAGGGCCAGGTCGATGCCACGGCCGCCACCGACACCGGCCTGGCCGTGGGCCTGCGCAAAGGCATGGGCGAGGTCAATGTGATGCAGGTGCGCGAGCATCTGAACATCTCCAGCGATATGTTCGTGGTGCGCGAAGACACGCTGCGCCAGAAGAAGGATCTGCTCAAGGCCTTCCTCAAGGGCTACCGCGACAGCGCGGCCTGGATGATGGCCAACCCCGAGGAAGCGGCCACGCTGGCCGGCAAATACGCGATCGACGGCACGCAGCGCGACATCAACCTCGACGTGGTGCGCCTGCGCAATGCCTCCGCTCAGCCCGTGCAGGCCGGCAAGCCCCTGGGCAGCTTCGACCTCGCGGCGCTGCAAAAAGGGGCCGACGCCTACCGCGCCCTGGGCATGGCGCAAAAGCAGATCAAGGTGTCGGATGTCGTGGATACGACGCTGCTGCCAGGAGCGTGACATGGCTTATTCGTCAGCCATGAATCTGCGCGGCAAGGTGGTGCTGGTCACGGGCGCGGGCCGCGGCATAGGTGCGGCCATCGCCACGGCTTTTGCGCGCGAGGGCGCACTGGTGGCGGTCAACTACCTGTCCAACGACGCGGCGGCCGCCCAGACCGTGGCGGCCTGCCAGGCGGCCGGCAAGCATGCGGGCGGCGATGCCTGGGCCGTCAAGGCCGATGTGGGCTCGCAACCCGCGGTACAGGCCATGGTCGAGTCCATTGCCCGCGAAGCCGGCGCCATAGACATCGTGGTCAACAACGCCTTCAAGCCCTATGTGTTCGATCCCGAGCGCCGCAGCCGCTTCGACGATCTGGACTGGGACGATTACCGGGCGCAGTTCGACGG
>JAFAIY010000595.1 GCA_019236485.1 Comamonas sp.
CTCAGGCGCGGCCAGGAGGCGCTGTCGCCGCGCGATCTGCGCCGGCTGCTGCAGGACATGCAGCAGGTGGCCGATGCCGCGCTCAGCGACGTGGAGGGCGGCCGCCATGCGCTGGCGCTGATGGACTGGTATGCCAAGGCCGATGCGGCCGTGCGCAAGGACTTCTGGCTGCTGGCCATAGAGCAGTTCGGGCCCGATGCCAAGGCCTTGCAGGCCGCGCGCGAGCGCTATGACCAGGCCGGCAGCGATGTGGAGCGCAGCGAGGCCGAGATGGCTTTGCGCCGCGCTTTGATTTCCTCGCGCACGCGGCTGCTGCAGCGCTTTGCCCAGCCTCAGGGCGGCATGGAGTTTCTCGTCAATATGCGCGCCGAGCTGCTGGCCCTGCCCAAGGTCGAGCAGCGCTATGTGGCGCTGGATGCCGAGCTCGAGCATCTGTTCTCGAGCTGGTTCGATGTGGCGCTGCTCGAGCTCAGAAGCCTGAACTGGGATTCGCCGGCCTCGCTGCTGGAGAAGCTGATCCAGTACGAGGCCGTGCACGATATCCGCAGCTGGGCCGACCTCAAGAACCGCCTGGACAGCGATCGCCGCTGCTACGGCTTCTTCCACCCGCGCATGCCCAATGTGCCGCTGATCTTTGTGGAGGTGGCGCTGCTCGACAAGCTCGCGGGCAGCATGGCGCCGCTGCTCGACGAAGCCGCGGCCGCGGCCGATCTCGCCAAGGCCAATACCGCCATCTTCTATTCGATCAGCAACACCCAGACCGGGCTCAAGGGCGTGAGCTTTGGCGATTCCCTGATCAAGCATGTGGTGGAAACGCTCACCCAGGAGTTTCCCAAGCTCAAGCAGTTCGCCACGCTGTCGCCGATTCCTGGCCTGCGCAGCTGGCTGGGCAAGCACGGCGATGCGGCGCTGGCCGAGCTGGACGAAAAGCAGAAAGCCGCGCTGGAGCAGGCCGCCGGCGGTAGCGATGCCGCACATCTGCTGGCCGCGCTCGACGACCCGGCCGCGCTCAAGGACCGATCGCCGGTGCGCGCCGCGGCCATGTTCTGCGCCGCGCGCTATCTGGGGCGGGAAACTGCCAAGGGGCGTCCGCTCGATGCCGTGGCACGCTTTCACCTCGGCAACGGTGCGCGCGTGGAGCGCCTGAACTGGGCGGCGGATCTGTCGTCCAAGGGGCTCAAGCAATCCATGGGCTTGATGGTCAACTATCTGTACGACCTCAAGCGCCTGGACAAGCACCGCGGCCTGTTGGCGCAGGGCAAGATTCCTGTTTCTTCGGAGATCGAATCGCTGTGCAAGGGATGAGCGCCTAGCGATTTGCCGCGCCGTCTCTACGCTCTCTGCGCCGTCCAACCACAGGCCCGGCAGCCGCTTTGCTGCAGACCGGGCCAGCAGAGGAGACAGAGCATGCAGGGCTTTTCGGTAGAGAGTGGGGGCGAGGGCGAACAGGCGGGCGTGCAGCGGCGTGCGCTGCTGAAATCCGCGGGCGCGCTGGTGGCGCTGGGTGGCTGGGCCGGGCTGGCCCGGGCCGCCGGCGACTGGCCGGCCCGGCCCGTGAACCTGATCGTGCCGTTTCCCGCGGGCGGCGGCACCGACGCTTTTGCCCGGCCGTTCTCGGCCCAGTTCGCCAAGACGGCCGGCAAGACCCTGGTGATAGACAACCGCGGCGGCGCCGGCGGCACCCTGGGCGCCGGCATTGCGGCCAAGGCCGCGCCCGACGGCTATAACTTCTTCATGGGCGGCACCCACCATGTGATTGCGCCCTCGGTCTACCCGAAGCTGGAATACGACCTGGAGCGCGATTTTGTGCCCCTGGCCCTGCTGGCCAGCGTGCCCCAGGTGGTCGTGGTCAATCCCAAGAAGGTGCAGCACGGCACCGTTCAGGAGCTGCTCACGGACCTGCGCGCCAACCCCGGCAAATACAACTATGCATCGGCCGGACCCGGCTCCTCCCACCATCTGGCGGGCGAGCTGTTCAAGCTGCAGACCAAGACCGAAATCACCCATATCCCCTACAAGGGCGCGGGTCCGGCGCTGCAGGATCTGATAGCCGGCAATGTGGACATGCTATTTGACGGCCTGGGCTCGTCGGCCCAGCACATCAAGAGCGGCCGCATCAAGGCGCTGATGGTGGCCGGCGCCCAGCGCAACCCCGCGTTTCCCGATGTGCCCTGCGCGGCCGAGTGCGGGCTGCCCGATTTCACGGTCACCACCTGGTACGGGCTATGGGCGCCCAAGGGCACGCCCGTGGCCCTGCAGCAGCAGATGCTGGAGGAGGTGCGCAAGATAGGCACGGCGGACGAGATCAAAACCGCCTGGGCCAAGAACGGCGCGGACTACGGCAAGCTCAGCCAGCAGCAGTTTGCGGCCATGATCCACAGCGAAATCCAGCGCTGGGCCCAGGTGGTCAAGGCCTCGGGCGTGAAGATTGATTCATAGCCCCCTGAGCCGCTGCGTGGCTTCCCCTGAGTGGGGCGACAGCTTCGCGGCGGGGCGGCGCGGCCAGCTTAGGCCCTTGCTCGGTGCCCAAGGTCTGGCTCGGGCTTGCCCCGGGCCTCGCTCTGGTTTGCGACAGGAGTGTTCCCGGTCAGCCCCTATGATGGGGCTGCATTTTTTGCCCTTACCGTTATTGAGTTCGACAGCATCACGATGACCGATATGCCTCAAGCCAATCTT
>JAFAIY010000638.1 GCA_019236485.1 Comamonas sp.
TTCTGGGCTGCCTGCAGTTTTTCGAGCAGGTCGTCGGGCAGCTGCGCATCGCGCGACTCCACCCGGGGCTTGGCTTCGATCTGCCCCGCGTGATTGAGCGTGAAGCCGGTCAGTGCAAACAGCAGCATGCCGATCAGACACACGGCCGAGCTGATCCAGTGCCATTCATGCAATTTTTTGAGCCAGTACGCTCTTTGGGGCGCGTTGGAGGAAGCCGCAGTCATTGAGAACCTTAGGAGAGGCGCGTTCGCGCCTCTTGAAAACATCTGTGCCGCCCGGGCGGCGGCCGCCAGGACGGCGACAAAGCAGCCGGATTCTAGTTGCCGGCCATGCTAAATGCATATCACTTTTATTTACTTTACTTCAGAGCAACAAATCACTGCTTCGCCGTCACCGCAAGAAAGCCTGATCCAGCAAGGGTTTTGCGCTCTCATTCGTGAAAAATCTTGCTGAATGTTGCCACACAGCAACACAAATCTGGGTCTCCGCCGCAATTCCGTAATTGTATCGAGAATCATTATCAATATCACCTAGAATTCGATCGCTGACTGAAGTTAACCGTGCCTTTCATTTGTAAGAAACATGTTCAACAACCCTCTGACTCCAACTGATTCCAACGGCTTGCACTGCGAACTCAAACAGATCGTGATTGCGGCAGGCCTGTGCCTGATGGGCGCCGGCGCCTTTGCCCAAGAGACCACGCTCTCCACCGTGCAGGTGGAAGCCACGGCGGACAATCCGTTGAAGGCGGAAACGACATCCCAGGGTAAGTTCACCGCGCCTCTGATCGACACGCCAAAAACGGTCAATGTCATCCCTCAAGAGGTGATTCAACAAACCGGTAGCACTACGCTGGTCGATGCCTTGCGCCTGAGTCCTGGCATCACCTTCGGCTCCGGCGAAGGCGGCAACCCCACCGGTGATCGCCCCTTCATTCGCGGCAATGATGCACAAGGCAGCATTTATGTCGACGGCGTGCGCGATATCGCGGCAGGCTCGCGCGAAATGTTCAACATCGAGTCCGTGGAAGTCATCAAGGGTGCGGACTCGGCTTATGGCGGCCGCGGTGGTGCAGGCGGCTCCATCAATATGACAACCAAGACCGCGAAGAAGGAAAATTTCTTCAACGCAGATCTGAGCGTGGGCAATGCCGATTACAAGCGCGGCACTATCGATCTGAACCGCGTGATCAACGACACCACAGCCATCCGCCTGAACGCCATGGCGCACGACGCCGACATTCCTGGACGCGATGGCCCCAAAAACAAGCGCTGGGGTATTGCCCCTACCGTCACGTTTGGCCTGGGCACCCCTGACCAGCTGACTCTGAGCTACCAGCACATCAGCAGCGACAATATTCCTGATGGCGGCATCCCTTATTACTACAACAAGGCCGTTCTGAATCAAAAAAGCGATGTCACGCTGCGCCCGACCAATGGTGGCAACCGCAACAACTGGTACGGCCTGAAAGCGCGCGACAAGTACAAGGAAGACAGCGACCAAGTCAGCGCCACTTACATCCACAAATTCAGCGACACCAACCAGCTGCGCAACACGCTGCGCTGGAGCGGCTCGACCCAGGACTACATCTGGACCCAGCCTGATGACAGCCAGGGCAACACCGCCAACGGCCAGGTCTGGCGTCGCTTCAACTCTCGCTACAGCAAGACTTTCACGCTGCAAAACGCGACCGAGCTGACGGGCAAGGCCGAGACCGGCAGCCTCAAGCACAGCTATGCCGCAGGCTTGGAGCTGTCCACGGAGCGCTCCAAACTGGATAGCTACAGCATGGTGGACGCCAACGGCAAAGCCATCGCCAACACCAACCAGTGCCCCAGCGGTTCACCCTATATGTGCACCAGCTTGTCTGCTCCGAATGGCAATGACCCATGGACGGGCTCCATGGTGCGCAACAACCTGTGGACCAACTACAAGACCGATACCGCATCGCTCTATGCGTTTGACACAGTCACTCTGGCCCCTCAGTGGATCTTGAACGGCGGTCTGCGCTTTGATCACTACAGCACCAGCGTCGTCAACACCGTTGGCACCGAATACAGCCGCAACGACAATCTGCTGAACTACCAACTGGGTCTGGTCTACAAGGTTCAGCCCAATGGCAGCATCTACGCCAATGTCGGCTCCGCTTCCACTCCCGCCAATGCAGGCCTGGGTCAAGGTGCGGACGCCAGCCTGGACCCCACCAGCGGCCGCACGCCCATCAAGAACGCCGACCTGCTCAAGCCAGAGAAGACTCGCTCTATTGAGCTGGGCACCAAATGGGACCTGCTGGACAAGCGTCTGGGTGTGACCGCAGCGATCTTCCGCAATGAAACCACCAATGCTCGCGTTATTGACCCCACGGGCAATACCGCATCCATGGTGGGCAAGAAGACCGTGGACGGCCTCGAGCTGGGCCTGACCGGTCGCGTGACCAAGGAAATCGACGTGTTCGCGGGCTACACCTATATGGATAGCACACAGAACAATATCGGCACCGTGACATCGGGCGCGCTCGCAGGAAAGCCTGTCGCAGGTACTGGCCTCGCCTTCCCCAACACCCCCAAGCACAGCCTGAGCCTGTGGGCCAACTATCGCCCCGACAACAAGCTCTCCATCGGCCTGGGTGCCTTTGCTCAAAGTGAAGCCGTGGGTGGCTACGGCTATACCAATGACGGTCATCTGATCACCCGAGCCATCCCTGGCTACGTTCGGTTTGACGCCATGGTCAGCTACAAATTTACGCCCAACCTGGCTCTGCAGGTCAATATCCAGAACCTGACCAACAAGGACTACTACACTTCGACCTACACCACCCACTACGCCACCCCCGGCTATGGTCGTGCAGTGATCGCAACGCTGCAGGCACGCTTCTAAAGAACGTTTGCTTGTGACGGATCAAGCCCCACGCAAGCATTGCGTTGGGGCTTTTTCTTTATCCTTGAGTCCTCCCTCGCTTTGAGGGAGCCAATCATTTACATCCCATGCTGCTTCGCATCCCCGCCCTGCTCACCCCCGATGAAGTCCGCCATTGCCGCCAGGCGCTGGAGAGCGCCTCCTGGCAGGATGGCAAAGCCACAGCCGGCCATATCGCAGTGCAGGTCAAAAGCAATCTGCAGCTGCCGCTGGACAGCCACGTCGGCCGGCAGATCGGCGACCTGATCCTGGACCGGCTGGGCCGCAACCCGCTGTTCATGTCGGCCGCCCTGCCGCTGAAAGTGCTGCCGCCACGCTTCAACCGCTACGAGGGCGGCGGCACCTATGGCAACCATATCGACAACGCCTTCTTCACCATCCCGGGCACGGCCATCAAGGTGAGAACCGATGTTTCCACCACGGTCTTCTTCAGCGAGCCCGAGGAATACGAGGGCGGCGAGCTGATGGTGGAAGACACCTACGGCCAGCAAAGCGTGAAGCTGCCGGCCGGCGATGCCATCGTCTACCCGGGCACCAGCCTGCACCGCGTCAACCCCGTGAGCCGCGGCACGCGCTACGGTTCCTTCTTCTGGACCCACAGCCTGATCAAGTCCGCCGAGCAGCGCCGCCTGCTGTTCGATCTGGACCAGAGCATCCAGCAGCTCACCCAGGAACAGCCCGAGCATCCGCGCCTGGCCTCGCTGTCCGGCACCTATCACAATCTGCTGCGCATGTGGGCCGAAGCATGAGCAGCG